>DASTEA010000032.1:0-4524 GCA_035710075.1 Thiobacillus sp. | reverse complement strand
GCTTTTTCAGCCAGCCCGGACAGGCCCTCGCGGCGCGCCAGTTCGTTCAGCACATCCGCCGGCTTCAGTCCCTTGTGCGCCAGCAACACCAGAGTATGAAACCACAAATCGGCGACTTCGTAGATGATCTTTTCGGGCTGGTCGTCCTTCGCCGCCATGACGGTTTCGGTTGCCTCCTCGCCGATCTTTTTCAGGATGGCGTCGGTGCCTTTCGCATAGAGCCTGGCGACGTAGGAACTGTCGGGAGACGCCTGCTTGCGTGCCTCCAGCGTTGCGGCGAGACGGTCCAGGATGTCGCTCATTTGCGGTAGATCTCGTCGGGGTTTTTCAGCACCGGGGCGGTCGCGACCCAGTGGCCACCACCCTGATCATCACGCTCCAGCTTCTGGAAAAAGCAGGAGCGCCGTCCGGTATGACAGGCGATACCGCCAACTTGTTCAATTTTCAGCAGCACCACGTCGTCGTCGCAATCCAGCCGGATTTCGCTGACGTTCTGCACGTGGCCGGATTCCTCGCCCTTGCGCCACAGCTTGTTGCGCGAACGCGACCAGTACACCCCACGCTGCGTGCGCGCGGTTTCTTCCAGTGCCTCCCGGTTCATCCACGCCACCATCAGGATTTCGCCGCTGGCCGCATCCTGGGCAATCGCCGGCACCAGGCCCTGCGCGTCCCACTTGACGGCGTCGAGCCAGTCGCTCACAGCCGCACCTCGATGCCGTGCTGCTTCATGTAGCGCTTGGCTTCATCCACGCCGTATTCGCCGAAGTGAAAAATGCTGGCAGCCAGCACCGCATCGGCGTGACCTTCCTTGACGCCGTCCACCAGGTGCTGCAGGTTGCCGACGCCGCCGCTGGCGATGATGGGAATGTCGACCGCGTCGGAAATCGCGCGGGTCAGTTCCAGGTCGAAGCCGCTCTTGGTGCCGTCGCGATCCATCGAGGTAAGCAACAGTTCACCCGCGCCCAGGCTCGCCATTTTCTTCGCCCATTCGATGGCGTCGAGGCCGGTGGCCTTGCGGCCGCCGTGGGTGAACACTTCCCAGTGATCACCCACCCGCTTGGAATCAATGGCAATGACGATGCACTGGCTGCCGTAGCGATCCGACGCATCCTTCACCAGTTGGGGGTTCATCACCGCCGAAGTATTGATGCTGACCTTGTCGGCACCGGCATTGAGCAGGCGCTGCACATCGCCCACTTCGCGCACACCGCCACCGACCGTGAGCGGAATGAATACCTCGGCGGCCACCTCCTCGATGATGTGCAGAATCAGATCACGCTCGTCAGACGACGCGGTGATATCCAGAAAGGTCAGTTCGTCGGCGCCCGCTTCGTTGTAGCGGCGCGCGATTTCGACCGGGTCACCGGCGTCTTTCAACTCGACAAAGTTGACGCCTTTGACCACACGGCCATGCGTAACGTCGAGACAGGGAATAATGCGTTTCGCAAGCATTGAATCAAACGCCGAACACGCCGCCCGCAAGTTCGTCGGCGAGCTTTTGTGCCTCAGCGAAATCAAGCGTGCCCTGATAGATCGCACGGCCGGTGATTGCGCCGATGATGCCGTCCCGGGCGACGGTGGACAGCGCCTTGACGTCGTCGAGATTCGTGATGCCGCCGCTGGCGATGACCGGAATCGACAAGGCCTGTGCCAGTCTTTGGGTGGCTTCGATGTTGACCCCGGTCAACATGCCGTCGCGCCCGATGTCAGTGTAGATAATGGCTTCGACGCCATAGCCTTCAAAGCGCTTGGCCAGATCGATCACGTCATGACCGGTGATTTTGGACCAGCCTTCGACCGCAACCTTGCCGTCCCTGGCGTCGAGCCCGACCATCACGTGACCCGGGAAAGCATCGCAGGCTTCGTGCAGGAAGCCCGGATTTTTCACCGCGGCGGTGCCGATGATGACGTAGCGCACGCCCTCGTCGAGATAGCGCTCGATGGTGGCGAGGTCGCGGATGCCGCCGCCCAACTGCACCGGCATATCGTCGCCCACCGCATCGACGATCGAGCGAATCGCAGCGCCGTTGACCGGCTTGCCGGCAAACGCGCCGTTGAGGTCGACCAGATGCAAACGACGCGCGCCCAGTTCTTTCCAGTGGAGCGCGGTGGCCGCCGGATCCTCGGAAAACACGGTGGCACGGTCCATCTCGCCTTGTTCCAGGCGCACGCAGTGGCCGTCTTTAAGGTCGATCGCAGGAATAATTAACATGGCTAATCAGCAGGGTCGTACAGGTGAATATTAGGCGCAGGCAGCGCCGGACATATCGCAGGCAGAATCGATCCCGCCCGGATTCCAGGTTACAAAATTGCCCAGCAGCGTCAAACCGTCATTCTGGCTTTTTTCCGGATGAAACTGGACGGCAAAGATATTCTCGGACGCCACCGCGCAGGTGAACGGGAAAGGGTAATGCGAGAATCCCGCAATCACCTCGGGCGAGGCCGGCTGCACGAAGTAGCTGTGGACGAAGTAGAAGCGCGCGCCTTCCTCGATCCCCACCCACAGCGGGTGCGGGACCGCCTGATGGACATTGTTCCAGCCCATGTGCGGCACTTTCAGCTTGTTTCCCTGGTCGTCGCGCATCGCCTCGTGCGGAAAGCGCTGCACCGTGCCGGGAAAGATGCCGAGGCACGCGGTATCGCCTTCCTCGCTGTGTTCGAACAGCACCTGCATGCCCATGCAGATGCCCAGAAAAGGCTTGCTGCGGGCAGCGTCGACGATCGCCTGGCGCAGGCCGCGCGCATCGATTTCACGCATGCAGTCGGGCGCGGCGCCCTGCCCCGGAAACACCACGCGCCCGGCCCCGGCAATCACCACGGGGTCGGAGGTGACCACCACGCTCGCTGCGGGTGCGACATGCTCGATGGCCTTGGACACCGAACGCAGATTGCCCATGCCGTAGTCGATGACGGCGATATCGACGCTCACCGCGCAGCCTTTTTTTCGCAAGTCATAGGACGCCTTTTGTCGACGGCAGCGCATCGCCCATGCGCGGGTCGGTTTCCACCGCCATGCGCAGCGCGCGGCCAAAGGCCTTGAAAATCGTCTCGGCCTGATGGTGCGCGTTGATGCCGCGCAGGTTGTCGATGTGCAGCGTCACCCCGGCGTGATTGATGAAGCCGCGGAAGAATTCAAGAAAAAGGTCGACGTCGAATTCGCCGATACGCGCGCGGGTGTAGTCGACGTGGTACTCCAACCCGGGCCGTCCCGACAGGTCGATCACCACGCGCGACAACGCCTCGTCGAGCGGCACGTAGGCGTGGCCGTAGCGGCGGATGCCCTTCTTGTCGCCGAGCGCCTGCGCAAAGGCCTGGCCCAGGGTGATCCCGGCGTCCTCCACGGTGTGGTGCGCATCGATGTGCAGATCGCCCTCAGCCCGGACATCCAGATCGATCAGGCCGTGGCGCGCGATCTGGTCGAGCATGTGGTCGAGAAACGGCACGCCGGTGGCGAGCTTGCTGACACCGGTGCCATCAAGATTGAGGCTGACCGTGATCCGGGTCTCGAGGGTGTTGCGGGTGACTTGGGCGGTGCGCATGGCGTCTGGGAATAAGGCTATGGAAGGATTCTAGCAGTTCACAATCGCTTTCAACGCGGCGAGCAGCGCGTCAATTTGCGCGTCGGTGCCAACGGTGATGCGCAGGAACGGCGCAATGCGTGCCGGCTGCTTGAAATGGCGCACGATGATGCTGCGCTCGCGCAGGGCGGCGGCGAGTTCGGCGCCGCCCTGCGACGGATGCCGGGCGAAGATGAAATTGGCACTTGATGGCAGCACCTCGAAGCCCATTTCGGTCATCCCGGCCGCCAACCGCGTGCGGCTGGCCATTACCCTGGCGCAGAGGGCTTCGAAATGGGTGTGGTCTTCGATCGAAGCCAGGGCGCCTGCCTGGGCAAAGCGGTCGAGCGGATAGGAGTTGAAACTGTCCTTCACCCGGTTGAGCGCCTCGACCAGGTGCGCCTGGCCGATGGCGTAGCCGACGCGCAGGCCGGCCAGCGCGTGCGATTTCGACAGGGTGCGGGTGACCAGCAGCTGCGGATAGCGCGCCACCAGGCTCACCGCCGATTCGCCGCCGAAGTCGATGTAGGCCTCGTCGACGACGACGACCGAGTCCGGATTGCTGGCCAGCAGGCGCTCGATTTCCGCCAGCGCCAGCAGACGTCCGGTGGGCGCGTTGGGGTTGGGGAAGATCACCCCGCCGTTGGGCCTCAGGTAATCGTCCACCTTGATCTCGAACGATTCTGTCAGCGGGATTTGCCGGTAGGCGATCTCGTACAGCCCGCAATACACCGGGTAGAAACTGTAGGTGATGTCCGGAAAAAGAATCGGCTCGTCGTGCTTCAGCAGCGCCAGGAACGCGTGCCCCAGCACCTCGTCGGAACCATTGCCGACGAACACCTGGTCGGCGGCGACGCCGTGCAATGCGGCGATGCCCGCGCGCAGCCGGTCGGAACCCGGATCGGGATACAGGCGCAGCGTGTCGGCGGCCTCCGCGCGCACTGCCTCCAGCACCTTGGGGCTGGGA
>DASTEA010000031.1:0-5327 GCA_035710075.1 Thiobacillus sp. | reverse complement strand
GCCATCACCGGCTGCACGGCGAGCGCAAAGCCCGCGCCCAGGGCGGTGACCAGGAAGCCGCGCCGGTTTATGGGAAGGGGCGGCGGAACCAGGCTGTTCAATTCTGCGGTCAGTGCGTCGATATCGTTGCTCACGGGACTCTCCTCTTGGTTGGTGCTGGGGGGGACGCAGGCAAAGTCTGCCCGGCTAATTTTGCTCATCCATCTTTATAGTGGAATGACGCAAGAGCGGAATGACACAGGCCCGGGCATAGCGCCTGCCCATCCAGGTGCTCAAGCTCGACCGCACCTTCGTCCGCGATATCGAAACCGACCCCAGCGATGCCGAGATCAGCGCCGCCACCCTGGCCCTGGCGCATAACCTCGGCCTCAAAGTGGTCGCGGAAGGGGTTGAAACCGAGGCCCAGCGCGACTATCTGATCCGGCACCAGTGCAAGCCCCTGCCGGCCGGGGAGGCCGCGACGTTCATCCGGGAACACTGTCCTGCAGGGCTGCCCTGACGCAGCCGGGCAGCTGCGCAAACCGTAAGGCTTCGATTGTTTTTCTGGGCAAATGCACTATGGTCGGTAGGTGAGCAGGCGCACACTGAAGCCAAACCGGAAAGGCCGGAAGACTGAAGTGCAGCGGTTGCTAGGCAAGCACGTCGAGCCTGCCCTCAACCAGGAGAAGATCTCATGAACAACATCATCTACATCGTGGGCTTGATCGTCATCGTCCTCGTCATCCTGTCGTTTTTCGGACTGCGCTGAATCGCCCCCGTTTTTCTGAACGTCAGCCAGGGGCGGATGGCCGGGCGTGCATGGAGGTGGAGCAGGCTGACTCGCGCGGCGTGCCGACCGGACACCCGCGACTTTCAATTCAATATAGGTGTATAGATCGAAGGGAAGCGCTTCCGGGCAGACATCGAGCGCGGCGTGCCCACGGCCCGCGCGGCAATTCAGGGATGCGTGTGCGGGGTCAACGTATTTCGGGCAGCACGATGTTGACTTCGATCACCTCGAAATTCCCCTGCTTTTCCAGCCCGACCTTGATGTCTTCCGGGTTGATCTTGACGTATTTCGAGATCACCGCGACCAGGTCCTTTTGCAGATCGGGCAGGAAATCCGGGCCGGACAGGCCCACGCGTTCACGCGCGATGATGAGTTGCAGGCGCTCTTTGGCGACCGAGGCGGTGGCTTTTTTTTCGCCGAAAATGTGGGAGAGCCAGGACATATTACTTGCCTCCGAACAGGCGCTTTAGCAGGCCCGGTTTGTCGTAGTCGACGAAGCGCAGCGGGTGCGTTTCGCCGAGGAAGCGGCCGATCGCATCCAGATAGGCGTCGGACACCGGCGTGTCCTTCTGGAGAATGGCGGGGATGCCCTGGTTGGATGCGTGCAGCACGGCCTCGGATTCGGGGATGACGCCCAAGAGCGGAATCCGCAGCAGTTCCTGAATGTCGGTATAGGTCAGCATTTCGCCTTCCACCGCACGCTTCGGCGAATAGCGGGTGACCAGCAGGTGCTCCTTCACCGGCTCGCGGCCCTCGATGGCGCGGCGGCTTTTCGACTGGATGATGCCGAGGATGCGGTCGGAGTCGCGCACCGAGGAGACTTCCGGGTTGGTGACGACGATGGCCTCGTCGGCGAAGGTCAGCGCCATCACTGCGCCGTGCTCGATGCCGGCGGGCGAATCGCAGACGATGTAGTCGAAGCCCTGGTGTTCCAGCTCCTTCAGCACCTTCTCCACGCCTTCCTCGGTGAGCGCGTCCTTGTCGCGCGTCTGCGAGGCGGGCAGCACGAACAGGTTCTCGGTGTTCTTGTCCTTGATCAGCGCCTGGTGCAGGTTGGCGTCGCCCTGGATGACGTTGACGAAGTCATACACCACGCGGCGCTCGCAGCCCATGATGAGGTCGAGATTGCGCAGGCCGACGTCGAAGTCGATGACGGCGGTTTTGAAGCCGCGCATGGCGAGGCCGCTGGCGATCGATGCACTGGTGGTGGTTTTGCCAACGCCGCCCTTGCCTGAGGTGATGGTGATGATGGTGGCCACAGAGCTTCCTTTTTACGTGGAGATTAGAGAGGGTCGATGATGATCTGGCTCGCGTCGGCCAGGCGGATTTGCGCCGGCTTGCCCGCCACGGCGGCGTCCAGCGCCGTGTCGAAAGTGCGGTACACGCCCGCGATCGAGACCAGCTCGGCTTCGAGATGCGTGGTGAAAATCCGCGCCGAGGTGTCGCCGCGCGCGCCCGCGAGCGCCCGGCCCTTGAGCGGCGCATAGACATGGATGCTGCCGTCGGCGATGACTTCCGCACCGGGGTTGACCGCAGCCAGCACCACGATGTCGCCGCCCGCCGCATACACCCGCTGGCCCGAGCGCAGCGGCTTGTCGATGATTCGGGTGGGGGCGGCGGATGCCATTTGCGGCGCCGGCGCTGCTGCCGGTTCGGGTGCTGCCGCGACAGCAACCGGCGCTGCCGCTGCCGCTGCCGCGTTCAACACCAGCAGCCCCGCCTGCACCGCGGCAGCGGCCAGTGCGGCCGACGCGTTTTGCACCGCGAATGGATTCAGTCCGCGGCTTTTCAGTTCCTGCACCAGCCAGGCCCAGTCGGGCGGCGCTGCGTCGGCCGGCAGGCGTGCGCACTCGAATACCGCGGGCTCGCCGCCGAAAAAGTCCGGCGTCGCGGCAAACAGGGTGGTGATGTGGGTGTCCAGCGCGGCATGCTCGGCGCTGTTGAGGATGATCTGGATCCCGGCGAGCCGCGCGGTCTTCAGTTCCAGCGCGGGCGCGGGGCGGGGCTCACGTCGGCGCGGCATGGGGGGCAGGGGGATGGGAATTCACGAAACAGACAATCGAAAGCGACCCCGAGAGTCTAGCCGCACCTGCAACATGGGGCAAGGCGCGCAGCCGGTCCCGCGCCCAGGCGGCTCGACAAGCCCTTCCCTGTGCCGCCCGGCTCACGGGATCAGAGCGGCCATACCCAGAGCAGCATCGGCACGCTGACCGCCAGGACAATCATCTCCAGCGGCAGGCCGAGGCGCCAGTAATCGCCGAACTTGAACCCGCCGGGACCCAGGATCAGGGTGTTGTTCTGGTGGCCGATGGGCGTCAGGAAGGCGCAGGAGGCGCCCACGGCGATCGCCATCAGAAAGGCATCGGCATTGACCCCGAGCTGGTTGGCGCTGCTGATGGCGATCGGGCACATGACCGCCGCCGTGGCGGCATTGTTCATCAGGTCCGACAGGAACATGGTGACGACCAGCAACAGCACCAGCCCGGCGATGGCATGTCCTTGCGCCACATTGTCGAGCAAGACGCGCGCGACCAGGTCGGCGGTGCCCGTCGTCGCGATGGCATCGGCAACCGGCAGCATCGCTGCCAGCAGCACGATGACCGGCCAGTCGATCGCCGTGTAGAGGGAGCGCAGCGGAACCAGGCCCAGCGCAACGTAGGCAAGCGCGCCAGCAGCAAACGCGATGGCGGCGGGCAGCAGCCCGAAGGCCGCACCGGCCACCGCGACGGCCATGATGAATCCAGCAGCGAGCGCCTGTCCTTTTTTCGGAACGCGGATGTCGCGCGCGGCCAGCGGCAGACAGCCGAATTCGGCTGCAAAGCCGGACAGCGCCTCGGGTGTTCCGCGCATCAGCAGGACATCGCCAGCCCGCAGGGTGGCGGACCGCAGGCGTTTGATCGAGCGCTGTCCCTGGCGCGATATGGCCAGCAGATTGATGCCGTAGCGGGTGCGCAACTGGATGTCGGTGGCGGAACGGTTGAGCAGGGCCGCGTTCGGCATCACCACCAGTTCCTGGATCACGATGTTGTCCGGTCTGGCCTTTTCATGATGCGGATTTTCAGCGGCGGACGCGTCTCCCGGAGGCGCTTCGCGGGGGTTGTCTGGCTGTATGCCGGCGTCCGCCAGCGGGTCCGGCTCGCCCGGCCGGGCGGGCTCGTCCTCTTCAAGCTTGAGTCCCAGGATGGTCAGCGCCGATGAGAGCGACTCCGGCTCAACTTCAATGACCAGGATGTCGCCGTCCCGCAATACGCGTCCCGGATTGGGCGCGGAAAGGTAAACCTCGCCGCGGACCAGGCCGACGATCTGGGCATCGACCTCGTCGAGCATCTGTTCCGCCTCGTGCAGGCGCTGGTTCGCCGCCTTGCTGGCGGCGGTAATCCGCACCTCGCTGAGGTAGGTGCCTGACTCGAAATTACCGGTGTCGTCATGCTTGCGCGCGGGGACGAGCCGCCAGCCGATCAGCCCCACAAAGACAACGCCGAGGGCGGCAACCGCGACGCCCACCGGTGCGAAGTCGAACATGGCGAAGCTCCCGGCGCCAGTGGTTGCTCGGAATCCCGAGACGATCAGGTTGGGAGGCGTTCCGATCAGGGTGGTCATCCCGCCCAGAATCGAGCCGAAGGCAAGCGGCATCAGAACCTTGCCGGGCGGAAGATTCTGTTTGGCGGCCATCTGAATGGCGATGGGCATCAGCAGCGCCAGTGCGCCCACGTTGTTCATGAAGCCGGACAGCAGCGCTGCCAGGCCAATGAGCGCCAGAATGCTTGCCGTTGGCCCTGCCGATGCCGGGAGAAATCGATGCGCCAGCACATCGACCGCGCCGCTCATCTGCAAGCCGTAGCCCAGCACCAGCACCCCCGCTACCGTGATCACCGCCGGATGGCCGAAACCGGAAAAGGCCTCGCTGCCGGGTACCAGGCCTGCCAGGACACAAACCAGCAAAGCGCCCATGGCTACCAGGTCATGGCGCCAGCGGCCCCACAGGAACATGGCCATGGCGGCTGCCAGCACCGCGACGATGATCACCTGCCCGCTTGTCATGGGCTCACCTGGATTCGGTGCCGATGCCTGGACGATCGGGGCCGGGCATCTTGCAGGGGAAGCCTTATTTACCCGGGATCAGCAAGACGGGTTTGGTGGCAAGGCGTGCGGCGCCCTCGGCGACGCTGCCGAGAAACAAGCGCGTCAGCCCGCGGCGACCGTGGGTGCCAATGACAATGAGATCGGCCGGCCAGGCTTCGGCCTCGTTGGCAATCGCCTCGGCGATGCGCTGATCCATGGCGTCGATCTTGACAAGACTGGTTTCAACCGCAAGCCCGGCAGCCGTTGCAACCGCTTCTGCCTTGTCGAGAATGGACTGCCCATTTTTGCTGAGGCTCTCCAGCACGTTGGACTGGTCAAGATACTCGGCGCCCATGGCGTTGATATTCGTGGTATCGATCACGTGCGCGATCCGCAGGCTGGCTTGCTGCTCGGAGGCAAGCCTGATCGCGGCCTGCAATGCAAGATCGCTGGTTCCGCTCGCATCCACTGCCACCAAAATTCGTTTGAACATGAT
>DASTEA010000030.1:0-6177 GCA_035710075.1 Thiobacillus sp. | reverse complement strand
GGTGTCGCCGATCACCAGGGTGCGGGCCGGGTCGGCATCGAGTTCGTCGATCAGCTCCAGAACCATCGCCGGATGCGGCTTGGAATGGGTCTGGTCGGCGCAGCGGGTGGCGGCAAACCAGGCGCCGAGTCCGCTGGATTCAAGCGCACGCGACAGGCCGGAGCGGCTTTTGCCGGTCGCCACCGCGAGCTGGAAGCCGCTGGCGTGCAACTGGCCGATGCCGCTGGCCACGCCGTCGAACAGCGGAATCTGCGCGTCGCGGCCAAAGTAATGGTGGCGGTAACGCTCGACCAGCCGCGGGTAGTCGTCGGCCGGCAAGTCCGGCAGCAGAGTCTGCAGCGCCTGCGTGAGCCCGAGGCCGATGATCTGGCGCGACGCGTGATCGCCCGGCGCCGGCAGGCCGATGTCTTCGCAGGCGCGCTGGATCGAGTCGACGATCACCCCGGCGGAATCCATCAGGGTGCCGTCCCAGTCGAAAATCAGCAGATCAAATTGCTTGGGCATTCAAAGTATCCAAAAATGTAGCCAGTTCAGCGGGCAACGGTGCTTCGATCAGCATGCGCTCGCCCGAAATGGGATGCTCGAAGCTCAACTGGGCGGCGTGCAGGAACATGCGCTTCAGCCCGTGCTTGGCCAGCCGCTTGTTGAGTTCGAAATCCCCGTACTTGTCGTCCCCCGCGATCGGAAACCCCAGATGCGAGGCATGCACGCGAATCTGATGGGTGCGCCCGGTCTTCAGTTCCGCTTCCAGCAGGGTGAAATCGGCAAAACTTTGCAGGCGGCGGAAAATGGTATGCGCGGTCTGCCCCTCGTCGCGCACCGTGACGCGCTTCTCCCCGTCGTCGGTGACTCTTTTATGTAAGGTCAGCTTCACGTGCTGGACGGGGTTCGGCCAGCGCCCGGCTACCAGCGTCAGGTAGCGCTTTTCGATCTTGCCGTCGCGCATCGCGGCGTGCAGCCCGACCAGCGCGCGCCGCTTCAGCGCGATCAGCAGCACCCCCGAGGTTTCGCGGTCGAGCCGGTGCACCAGCTCCATGTAGCGGCATTCCGGCAGTTCCAGCCGCATCTGCTCGATCACCCCGCGCGAAATGCCGCTGCCGCCGTGCACCGCCATGCCGGACGGCTTGTTCAGCGCAATCAGCGCGTCGTCGCGGTACAGGATATGCGGCAACAGGCGGATTCCGCCCTGTGGCAGATGGGTGGCGGGCGTGATGACCGGGGTGGCCACGCGCACCGGCGGAATGCGAACCTCGTCGCCCAGCTTCAGGCGATAGCTGACCTCGACTCGGCCGCCGTTGATCCGCACCTCGCCGCCGCGCACCAGCTTGTAGATGCGGCTTTTCGGCACGCCTTTCAACCGCGCCATCAGGAAATTGTCCAGGCGCTGGTTATCCGCGCTGTCGTCAATCGTCAGGCGCCGGACCGAATCTTTCTTTAAGTCATTAATTTTCATATACACTATCTTCGGTTCAGGACGAGTTTTGCCTGACCTTTTTGAATACCACGCCGGTTACAACGCTCACCGGCTGCCGCCTGCGCGGCCCGTCTGGATTCCTGCCGCATCGCGGTCAGTCGAAACCACACGCCCCGCGCTAGTCGGCAAAGCAGCGATGTTATCAATGACGCGACCACAAGCATACGAAATCAGTATTCACGCCCGGATTTAACCCGGCGGGAATCGGAAAGACCGCACTGGCTTTGCCGGCGAAACTCTCCAGGAACAGGACACCTTTTACTCCATGCCATTTCACCTAACCCCCACGTGATCGCATGAGCCGCCCGCTCTAGGCGGCAGTCTGGCCTGTCCCGTATGCACGCGCGCGGGAGTAAATAATGAAGCGCATGCTTTTCAACGCAACCCAGGCGGAAGAACTCCGGGTTGCCATCGTCGACGGACAGAAGCTCGTCGACCTTGACATCGAGTCCGCCAGCAAGGAACAACGCAAGGGCAACATCTACAAGGGTGTCGTCACCCGCGTCGAGCCCAGCCTGGAAGCCGCATTCGTCGATTACGGCTGCGAGCGCCACGGCTTTTTGCCGTTCAAGGAAATTTCCCGTGCCTGCCTGCCCAACGGCGGCCGCGTTCCGGAAAACCTGAAAGAAGGCCAGGAACTGCTGGTCCAGGTGGAAAAGGACGAACGCGGCAACAAGGGCGCCGCCCTCACCACCTACGTCTCGCTGGCCGGCCGCTATGTCGTGCTGATGCCGACCAACCCGCGCGGCGGCGGCGTCTCGCGCCGCATCGAGGGCGAGGACCGCAACGAACTGCGCGACACCCTGGCGCAGCTCGAAATTCCCGAAGGCATGAGCCTGATCGCCCGCACTGCAGGCATCGGTCGCACCGCCGAGGAATTCCAGTGGGATTTGAACTACCTGCTGAGCCTGTGGAAAGCCATCGACGGCGCGTCCAGCACGCAAAAAGGCGCCTTTCTGATCTATCAGGAAGGCAGCCTGGTCATCCGCGCCATCCGCGACTATTTCTCGGCCGACATCGGCGAGATCCTGATCGACACCGAAGACATCTACGAGCAGGCGCAGCAGTTCATGGCGCACGTGATGCCGGACAATGTCAGCAAGGTCAAGCTCTACCACGACGACGTGCCGCTGTTCTCGCGTTTCCAGATCGAACACCAGATCGAATCGGCGTATTCGCGCCAGGTCAACCTGCCTTCCGGCGGCGCCATCGTGATCGACCACACCGAAGCGCTGGTGTCGGTCGACGTCAACTCGGCGCGCGCCACCAAGGGCAGCGATGTCGAGCAGACCGCCTACAACACCAACCTCGAAGCGGCCGAAGAAATCGGCCGCCAGATGCGCTTGAGGGACCTCGGCGGCCTGATCGTGATCGATTTCATCGACATGGAAGAGCCCAAGCATCAGCGCGAAGTCGAAAACCGCCTGCGCGATGCCCTGCATCACGACCGCGCCCGCGTGCAGACCGGCAAGATTTCGCGCTTCGGCCTGCTGGAAATGTCGCGCCAGCGACTGCAGCCCTCGCTCGGCGAAACCAGCTACACTTCCTGCCCGCGCTGCCACGGCACCGGCCACATCCGCGGCGCCGAATCGTCCGCGCTGCACATCCTGCGCATCCTGCAGGAAGAGGCGATGAAGGAAAACACCGGCGCGGTGCATGTCCAGCTGCCGGTCGATGTCGCCACCTTCCTGCTCAACGAGAAACGCGTCGATATTCACACCCTCGAAACGCGCCTCAAGGTGAATGTGGTGTTGATCCCCAACGTCCACCTGGAAACCCCGCACTACACCATTACCCGCCTGCGCCACGACGAACTCAACCTGAGCGGCGCGGCCGAGCCGAGCTACAAGCTGGCGACCCTGCCGGAACCTGAATCCATCTACCAGACCGCGCAAGAGGCCGCCCCTGCCCGCCAGGTCGCCGCGGTCAAATCGATTGCGCCGGCGCAACCGGCACCCAGCGCGCGGCCAGCCGTTGTCGCCCAAACGCAGCCTGAGTCCGGCCTGTTCGAGCGTATTTTCGGCTGGTTCAAAAAACGCGGCGAAGAAGCGCCAGCCGCCAAAGGCGCACCCGCAGCCGAGCCGGTTCCCGCTCTCGCGCGCGCCGAACGGCCGAGCGAGCGTCGTGGAGAGCGTGAGCGCAAGCCGGGCCAGCGTCGCGGCCGCGGCGAAGGCCAGGGCCGCGGCGACGGGCGCGAAGCACGCCCGAGCGAGCCGCGTCAGGCTGCACCGCGCCCGAGCGAGGGTGGTCGCGCCGAGGCCCGTGGCGGCGAATCAGCCAAGCCTGCGCGTCCGCCGCGTCAGCCCAAACCACGTCCGGAAGCCGAAATCGCAGCGCAGGTAGCGGAGCCGGTCGAAGCGCTGCGTGAACCCGCCAGCGAGGAAAAACGCGAGTCGCGCAGCCGCCGCGGACGCGGCAATCGCCGCCCGCGTGAAGCCCGCCCGGAAACCGAGGCAGGCGCTGGCGAGGGCACGATGCAGGCGATCGACGTCACCTCGGCACCTGCCGGCTTCCACGCGATCATCGAAATTGCGGGCGCGCCCAAGGCGGCCCGCGCAGCGGTCGCACCCGAGCAGCAGGCCTTTGAACTGGAAGCGACGGCGGTCACCGCCTCGCCCGCCGCCATCCTGGCGGATCTGGCGACCTCCATGGCCGACCTGCAGCAAGTGGAAACCGCAGCCGCAGCGGCTGCCGCGGCTGAAACCCACGAAGCTGGGCGCCCGCGTCGCCGTCGTCGCCCCGTGGTCAAAGCCGAGGCCGAGCCGGTCAGCCTGATGCAGGTGGAAACAACCAGCGCACCCGTTGTGGCTAGTGCTGGCGAGACGACCGCGGCGGCTGCCCCCCACCCCAGCCGCCGGCGCGCGCGCCCGCAGGTGAGTGAGGCGCAGGAACCGCTGGTTCAGGTGGAAACCCAGGCGAAGTAAGCCTGCACCGAAAGAAACAAGGGCCGCTTTTAGCGGCCCTTGTTTCTTGTGGCGCAGCGGGAGCGATCAGCGACCTGAACGCATTTTCACCTGGGTGCCGCCGGTGATTTCCCTGATCAGGCCCTGCACCGCATCCTCGATCATGTCGAGGTTTTCCTCGAATCCCTGGGTGCCGCCGTAATACGGATCAACCACGTCGAGATTGGGATATTTGCGACTGAACGACAGCAGCCTGCGGATCTTGCCCTGATGGTGCGCCGGCGCGCGCTGGATCAGTTTGCTGTAATTGTCGCCGTCCATCACCAGGATGTAGTCGAACGCCTCGAAATCCTCGTCCGCCACCTTGCGGCCACGCAACTGGCTGATATCCGCCCCGCGCCGGCGCACCGCCTCCTGCGCGCGCAAATCGGGCGCGTCGCCAACGTGGTAGGCATGGGTGCCGGCCGAGTCCGCCGCCACGTGGCGATCCAGCCCGGCCTCCTCGATGGCCTTGCGAAACATGCCTTCCGCCATCGGCGACCGGCAGATATTGCCCATGCAAACAAAAAGCACTTTAGTCATGAATCATGTTCTTCCACACCAAATAACACCCGCTTGAGTTCCTTCAAATGGTCGCGAAGTTCCGCGGCCTTTTCGAATTCCAGGTTCCTTGCCGCATCCAGCATCTCCTTCTCCAGCTTCTTGATCCTTTTGGTCAGCGCTTTTTCATCCAGTATCTTGTATTCGGCCACGGTCTGTGCGGCCTTGAGCTCCAGGCGTGCGGCGTCGACGTTATACACGCCGTCGATCATATCCCTGATGCGCTTCTGCACGCCGCGCGGGGTGATGCCGTGCTCGGCATTGAAGGCGATCTGCTTGTTGCGGCGGCGTTCGGTTTCATCCATCGCGCGACGCATCGAGTCGGTGATGCGGTCGGCATACAGGATCGCAGTGCCGTGCAGATGGCGCGCGGCGCGGCCGATGGTCTGGATCAGTGCGCGCTCGGAGCGCAGAAAGCCTTCCTTGTCGGCGTCGAGTATCGCCACCAGCGACACTTCTGGAATGTCGAGGCCTTCGCGCAGCAGGTTGATGCCGACCAGCACGTCGAATTCGCCCAGGCGCAAGTCGCGGATGATCTCGACGCGCTCGACGGTGTCGATGTCGGAGTGCAGATAACGCACCTTGATGCCATGCTCGG
The DNA here is from genome assembly GCA_035710075.1 of Thiobacillus sp. Lineage (GTDB taxonomy): Bacteria > Pseudomonadota > Gammaproteobacteria > Burkholderiales > Thiobacillaceae > Thiobacillus. The sequence continues at coordinate 602 of DASTEA010000030.1, read as the reverse complement.
CCAGGTAATCGGTGAGGTCCTCGGACATGCGCTTGGTCAGCGTCGTCACCAGCACGCGTTCGCCGACGGCGATGCGCTTTCTCGCTTCCGACATCAGGTCGTCGACTTGTGCCGACGCCGGACGCACCTCGATCATCGGATCGACCAGACCGGTCGGACGCACCAGCTGCTCGACCACCTGGCCCGAATGTTCGGCCTCGTACTTGGCCGGGGTGGCGGAGACGAACACGGTCTGCGGCATCAGCCCCTCGAATTCCTCGAACTTCAAGGGGCGGTTGTCGAGCGCCGACGGCAGGCGGAAACCGTAATCGACCAGGTTTTCCTTGCGCGAGCGATCGCCCTTGTACATGCCGCCGACCTGGGTCACGGTGACGTGCGACTCGTCGATGATCATCAGCGCGTCCTTCGCCAGATAGTCGATCAGCGTCGGCGGCGGCTCGCCCGGCTTGCGCCCCGACAGATGCCGCGAGTAGTTTTCGATGCCCTTGCAGAAACCCAGCTCGGCCATCATCTCGAGGTCGAAGCGGGTGCGCTGCTCCAGCCGCTGCGCCTCGACCAGCTTGCCGTTGGCGTAATACCACTCCAGGCGTTCGCGCAGCTCG
>DASTEA010000029.1:0-3645 GCA_035710075.1 Thiobacillus sp. | reverse complement strand
AGCTCGTAGATGTCCTCGATCCCGCGCGAGGCCTTGAACACCAGTGCTTCGAAGCCCGGCGTAATCGGGGTGCCGAGCTCGACGCTCAATGCCCCGGCGCGCGCGACCACTTCCTGCGGGTCGGAAATGTCGGCTGGCGTGATCTTGTTCAGGACATCCGCGGCCGCGTAGCCCAGCATGCGCTCGGCGCCGACGTTGAAGATCTGGATGACGCCCTTGGCGTCGGTGGCGATACTCGAGAAATTGGCGCTGTTGAAAATCGCGCTCTGCAGGGCTCCCGCCTTGAGCAGCGCCGCTTCCGCCTGCTTGCGCGCGGTGTTGTCCGTGCCGATCAGCAGATAGCCGATGATGGTGTTTTGATCGTCGCGCAGGGCGGTAACCGACACCACCGCCGGAAAGCGGCTGCCGTCCTTGCGGATATAGGTCAGCTCGTAGATGTCCTCGATCCCGCGCGAGGCCTTGAACACCAGTGCTTCGAAGCCCGGCGTAATCGGGGTGCCGAGCTCGACGCTCAATGCCCCGGCGCGCGCGACCACTTCCTGCGGGTCGGAAATGTCGGCCGGGGTGATCTTGTTCAGGACATCCGCGGCCGCGTAGCCCAGCATGCGCTCGGCGCCGACGTTGAAGATCTGGATGACGCCCTTCTCGTCGGTGGCGATGCTCGAAAAGTTGGCGCTATTGAGGATGGCGTTCTGCAACGCACCCGTTTTAAGCAGGGCCTTCTGGCGCCGCGCTTCGGCGTTGCCAGTCGCCTTGCCGGCAAGGGGGGGAGCGTGTTCTGTTTTCGACATGGTTGATTTCCGTGAGAAGCGTGCAACGATCCGGAGGGGCGTTGCGCTTGTCGGGTCGGCAACCGAAGGTTGCGGCCTCAACAGTCGGAAACTCGTCTCTACCCGAGGTGAGGGTAGATTATCAAGGACTTTCCGGGGGCCGTCAGTGCGCTGGCACACACAAGCCGGTCAATGATGCACGGATTTGCCCGGCTTGGGGGGGCTGCCGGATCAATAAATGCCCTGATGAGCCCCAACCTGGCGTTCCGCCGGCATGCGTCGGATTCCGGGACACGCCATTCGAATCCTAACCTGATGGCGTCCCTCGCCGCCTGGCGGGTGCGTTATGTGTGCTAGCGCCCCGACAATCCCCACGTTTCACGCCAAGCTGTGCAGTATCCATCCAGGGAAGCCGTTCGCCCCGGATCCGCAGCCGACGTCGGAATTTCATCGCCATCTCTCGGTGTGCCGCTTGCCGGGTTTCCCCACACCAGGAGAGTCCACGTGCGCCCCACCAAGCCTGCCCCTGCTGCCAATCGTCTGCTTGCGGCCTTGCCGCGCAAGGACCGTCGGCGCTTTCTGACGGGCTGCGAGCCGGTCGAACTGGTGTTTGCCGAGATCCTGGCCGAACCCGGCGAGCGCATTCGCCACGTTTACTTCCCCACGGAAAGCCTCATTTCCCTGGTCACGCCGATCGATGGCCGCGCCGGCCTGGAGGTGGGGTTGGTCGGCGACGAAGGCATGCTCGGAACCACGCTTATCCTCGGGGTGGATGTGTCGCCGCTGCGCGCCGTGGTGCAGGGCGAGGGTCAGGCGCTGCGCATGGCCGCTGCGCCGTTCCGACGCGAACTCGGACTGAGTCCCGCGCTGCAACGTGGATTGAAGCGCTATCTTTATGTGGTGATGGGCCAGTTCGCGCAAACGGCCGCCTGCACCCGCTTCCATGTGGTGGAGGCGCGCCTCGCCCGCTGGCTCTTGATGACGCAGGACCGGACCCACTCGGATGCGTTTCATGTCACGCACGAATTCCTGGCCTCGATGCTGGGGGTGCGCCGCGTCGGCGTCACCATGGCCGCCACGTCGCTGCAAAACAATAAGCTGATTCGCTATAGTCGCGGGGATATCACGATTCTCGACCGCGGCGGCCTGGAAGCCGCTTCCTGCGGGTGCTACGCGGCCGACAACGCGATCTACGCCCGGGTGATGGGATAGCGGCTTGGCTTCCTGGCGGCAACGCCGGCATCCCACCGCTGTTGAAAGTGCGCAATCGGAGCCTTGCGCGAGCCGGCCCTCAATGGGGCGTGCTACCGGGATGCGATGAAGCGCGCCATCTGCGTCGAGCTGCCGCGCACAGGGTCGTTCGCGCCGATATCGGTGAAACTGACGGCGTAGCCGTTGCGCTGCGCGACACCCTGTGCCCATTGCCGGAATGTCGCGCGGTTCCATTCGAAGCGATGGCCCGGGTGACGGCGCTTGCCGGGCGCCATCCCATGCAGCACGTTGAATTCCTGATTGGGCGTGGTCACCAGCACGGTGCGCGGACGCATGCTGCCGAACACGGCCCGCTCGACCCGGGGCAGGCGGCCCGGATCGATGTGCTCGATGGTTTCCACCAGGGCGGCAGCATCGAAGCCGACCAGTTCCGGGTCGGCCTCCTCGAAAGACCCGTAACGCACGTGTATCCGCCCGGCGGGGTGGGGCAGACCGAGTCCCAGGGCGGACCGTGCCGCGCCGAGCACGCGCGCATCGATGTCGATGCCGATGATGCAGGTGAACTGCGGCTGCTGCGCCAGTCGCTGCAACAGCTCGCCCGGGCCGCAGCCCAAATCGAGCACGCGGGCAGCGCCGCTGTCCAGCAAATGGCGCACCACCGCATCCAGACGTTCCTTGTGCAGCGCACTGGCCATGGCTTAGCCGAACCCCTTCTGCAGCACGGCGGCATGCCGTGCCCGCCGCGATGGACCGGGGCGACGGTGAACGTGAGCGAGCTGTTCGGAATTCATTTCCATCTGACATTTTTCCCGGTGAGAAGTGCCGGATTGATTGGGCTCGGTGGCGTGCGCCGGGCCTGGTGGCGGGGATGCAATTCGGCGATCGTGCGACGCCATGAACTCGCCATCGGCAGCGTCGATACGGCCGCGATGGGGCGGTATGCAGGGTGTGCGGGGCGGCGGGGTTGGCCCCGGCGGTACGCAGGGCGTCGGCCCGCAGCATTATCGGCGGAAAAGCGTTTCCCGGCAGGTCGGACTTGAAATCCGGGGTGTTCCCCCAGATTTACTAAGCTGAAGAAGGAGTTGAAATTATGCTGACGATCCGACCCGCTGCCGTAGCCGGAATGTTCTACCCGGACGATCCGCGCGAGCTCAGGCACACCGTGACCAGCCTGCTGGCGAACGCCGGGGCCGGTTCTTCGTCGCGCCCGCCCAAGGCGCTGATCGTGCCCCACGCCGGCTATATCTATTCCGGTCCGGTCGCCGCCAGCGCCTATGCCCAGCTGGGCGCACTGCGCGACCGCATCCGCCGGGTGGTGCTGCTCGGCCCCACCCATCGCGTCTGGGTGCGTGGGCTGGCGCTGCCGGAGGCGGACCGCTTTGCCACGCCACTCGGCGAGGTGCCGCTGGATCGCGAGGGCATGCAGCGGCTGACAGACTTGCCCCAGGTGACAAGGAGCGCAGCGGCGCACCAGATGGAACATTCGCTGGAGGTGCAACTGCCTTTCCTGCAGCAGGTGCTCGGCGATTTCCAGCTGCTGCCGCTGGCGGTGGGCGAGGCCACGGCTGCCGAGGTGGCCGAGGTGCTGGAAAAGGTATGGGGCGGCGAGGAGACGCTGATCGTGATCAGCTCCGACCTGTCGCATTTTCTACCCGACGCGGAG
>DASTEA010000028.1:0-2115 GCA_035710075.1 Thiobacillus sp. | reverse complement strand
CATCAGCCGCGATGAAGGCCGCTACAGGGTGGTGCTGCAGGAACTGGCCTCGGGACAGACGCGCGTGCTGACCGATACCGCGCGCGATGAGTCGCCCAGCTTCGCGCCCAATGGCCAGGCGGTGCTGTATGCCACCGTGCAGGGCGGCCGCGGCGTTCTCGGCACGGTGAGCCTGGATGGCATGACCCGTGCCCGTCTGTCGGAATCGGGCGTTGACGCCCGCGAGCCGGCCTGGGGGCGATGAGATTTGTTGTAAGGCATGGAATCGCGCGGCACTAAAGTTTGTTAAACCTGTGCCGCTAATGTGATGTTGCACCCGTTTTTATTTTTTTATATCGTATTCAATTGAGGAGATGTTGGATGAACAAGATTTTATGGCCCGTCATGGTTGCACTGTCCCTGTCTGCATGTGGCACCAAGGGCCCGCAGGCGACGGTCGAAGACCGCACCGAGCCCGCCGCAACGACTGAGTCCCAGGTTACGCCTCCGGCGGCTACCGCCGCCGACACCAGCGCGGCAAGCACAGCGGTCCCCGTCGACGCCTATGCCGGCGATCCGCGCAAGGATCCGGCCAGCCCCCTGTCCGCCCGCAGCATCTTTTTTGACTACGACAGCTACGTGGTGAAGGACGAATTTCGTTCGATGCTCGAAGCGCATGCCGGCTACCTGAAGTCGAAGCCTGCTGCACGCATGATCCTGCAGGGCAACGCCGACGAGCGCGGCAGCCGCGAATACAACCTGGCGCTGGGGCAGAAGCGTGCCGAAGCGGTGCGCAAGGCACTGTCCGTGCTCGGCGTGGGCGATGCGCAGATGGAAGCGATCAGCTTCGGTGAGGAAAAGCTGCGCAACCAGGGCACCTCCGAAGACGCGCATGCTGAGAACCGCCGTGCCGATGTGGTCTATGCCGACGAGTAATCTTCCGAGGCTGCACTGGGTTTGGGCCTTCGCGGCTTCGTTCGCGCTGGCCCAGCCGGCGTGGGCGCTGTTTGGCACCACTGAGCTGAACAGGCAGATGGTCGAGGTCAACAAGCAGATGCAGTCGATGCAGCAGCGGGTGGATGCACTCGATGCCCGTCTCGGCAAGCTGGAAACGGCAATGCAGAAAAACCCGCAACTGCTGGGGCTGCTGAGCGAAGTCGAAATGCTCAAGGCTGAACTCGCCAAAATGCGCGGCCACGCCGAAGTGCAGACGCATCAGCTGGACACGCTCGGCAAGCGGCAGAGCGATCTGTATGCCGACCTTGACCAGCGCGTTGCCGACCTCGCACGCGCGGCCCGGCCCGCTCCAGTTGCGGCACCTGCCGCTGCTGGCGCCACCCCACAAACCGATCCCTTGCTAGAAACGCGCAGCTACGAAGCCGCGCTCAGTCTGTTCCGCAATGCCGACTACGCCGGCGCCATTGCCGGTTTCACCGAATTCATCAAGGCCTATCCCGAAAGCGCGCTGGCATCCAACGCGCAATACTGGATCGGCTATTCGTATTACGCGCTGAAGGATTACAAATCCGCGCTGGCGCAACAGCAAAAGCTGGTGGCCGTCTATCCCGCCAGCCCCAAGGTGCCTGACGCGCTGCTCAACATCGCCACCAGCCAGGTAGCGCTGAAAAAAATCGCTGACGCCCGCAAGACGCTCGAAGAAATCGTGGCCAAGCATCCCGGCACCAACGCCGCCAGTCTTGCCGCCCGCCGGCTGTCCGCACTCAAGTAAGCGCCGTGTCCGAGTCCGTCACGCTCCACCCCATCGCCCCCGGGGCGGACCGCCTGCCTTCTGCAGGCGCGGCGCCCTCGCCGCGAATCGCCGCCCCAACCCCGGAGGAGTCCGATCCACCGCGCGCTAAAGCGGCTGTGGAGCCGGATGCGTCAACAGCCACACTCCGCTTGACGGAAGTGTTCCTTTCCCTGCAGGGCGAAACCAGCCGGGCCGGCCTGCCGACGGTGTTCGTCCGCCTGTCGGGCTGTCCCTTGCGCTGCCGCTGGTGCGACACGCCCTACAGCTTCCAGGGCGGCGAAACCGTCACCCTGGCTTCGCTGCTGGCGCGGGTGGCGGACTATGGCGTGCCGACGGTGTGCGTCACCGGCGGCGAGCCGCTGGCGCAGAAAAATTGCCTGCCGCTG
>DASTEA010000027.1:0-9763 GCA_035710075.1 Thiobacillus sp. | reverse complement strand
CACGCCGAATTCGGCCAGATAGCTCGCCTCTTCGCTTTCCGGAATCCAGCCCAGTGCGAACGGGCCGATGGCAATGCCGGTCACCAGATAGCCGAGCATGGTCGGCAGGCGCAAAGCGCGCGCGGCGGCGGCCACCAGCACAGCAACCGCGAGCAAAATCAAAACAAGCTGGAGGCTGCTATGCATTAAGGAAAACACGGATGGGGAAGGCAGGCTTTAGTATACTTGCCGACCATGCGACCCCAACCCACCTCCACCGAACATTTGCTTGCGCTTGCGCGCCAGGTGCTCGACATCGAAGCCGACGCCCTGCGTACCCTGTCCTCCCGCCTCGACGCGGGTTTTGCCGACGCCGTGCACCTGATCCTGGCCTGCAGCGGCCGCGTGGTGGTGTCGGGAATGGGCAAGTCCGGGCATATCGGCGGCAAGATCGCCGCCACCCTGGCGTCCACCGGCACCCCGGCGTTTTTCATGCATCCGGGCGAAGCCAGCCATGGCGACCTCGGCATGATCGCGCATAACGATGTGGTGCTGGCGCTGTCGAATTCGGGCGAGAGCAACGAAATCGTTTGCATCGTGCCGCTCATCAAGCGGCGCGGCGCCAAGCTCGTTGCGATGACCGGCAACCCGCACTCGACCCTGGCGCGCGAGGCCGACGCCCATCTCAACGCGGCTGTCGACAAGGAAGCCTGCCCGCTCAATCTGGCGCCCACCGCCAGCACCACGGCGGCGCTGGCGCTCGGCGATGCGCTGGCGGTGGCGCTGCTCGATGCACGCGGCTTTTCGGCCGACGATTTTGCCCGCACCCATCCCGGCGGCAGCCTCGGCCGGCGCCTGCTGGTGCACGTGAGCGACGTCATGCACAGCGGCGCCGAACTGCCGAAAATCGATCACGACGCTTCGCTTAAGGTCGCCCTGCTCGAAATGACGAAAAAGGGACTCGGCATGACCGCTGTGGTCGACGATGCAGGGAAAGTGGTGGGCGTGTTCACCGACGGCGACCTGCGGCGGGCGCTTGAGCATGCACTCGATCTGCAGCAGGCGCGCGTGACCGAGCTGATGACGCCCAACCCCAAGACGATCAGCGCGGACGAACTCGCCGTGGCAGCGGTGGAAAAAATGGAAACCCTGAAAATCAACGGCCTGTTGGTGGTTGACGCCGACAACACCCTGATCGGCGCACTCAACATGCACGACCTGCTGAAAGCGGGCGTGGTGTGATGACCGCTGATGTGATGACTCCAGGCCTGATCGCCCGGGTGCAGAAAATCAAACTGGTCGCGTTCGACGTCGATGGCGTGATGACCGACGGCACCCTGTATCTGACCGACGACGGACAGGAATTCAAGGGCTTCAACTCGCTCGACGGCCACGGCCTGAAAATGCTCAAGAGCAGCGGCGTCGAGCTTGCCATCATCACCGGGCGCAGCTCGCGCGTGGTGGAAAACCGCGCCAGGAACCTCGGCATCGAGATCGTCCACCAAGGCGCGCACGACAAGCTGGCCGTGTATGAGACGCTCTGCCGCGAACTTGGCATCGCCTGCGAGGCCACGGCCTACATGGGCGACGACGTGGTCGACCTGCCGGTGATGCGGCGCGCCGGCCTGGCAATCACCGTGCCCGCCGCCCCCGAACTGGTGAAGGCGCACAGCCACTACATCACCACCCGCGAAGCGGGACGCGGTGCGGTGCGCGAAGCCTGCGAATTCCTGATGCGCGCGCAGGGCACGCTGGACGCGGCGCTGGCCCCCTATCTGAAATGACGCGCCGTGCATCGAGTAGCGCGGACTTGAGGACAGCATGATTACGCGAGGCTCGCTGTGGCTGCCGCTGGCGATTTTGCTGGTGCTTGCCGCACTCAGCTTCTGGATCGAGCGTTCGGTGCAGCTGACGGCCGACGGCGGCGATGCGGTCAAAACCGATCCTGAAGGCATTATGGAAAACTTCGATGCGCTGCGCACCGATCCGGCAGGCAAACCGCACTACCGCTTGTCCGCCAAAAAACTCAAGCATTATTCAAGCAGCAAGCGCACGGAACTGGAATCGCCCCGTTTCGTCCAACTCGACGCCGAGGCTGGCGAAGTGAATGCTGCGGCAAAGCAGGCCACCGTCTCGGCCAACGGCGAAGAGGTGGAGTTGCTCGGCGACGTCGTCGTTAACCGTGCCGCCCGCCCCGGACAATCCGCCATGACCCTGCGCACGGCACAGCTGCTTGTTTTCCCCGAGCGCGACCTGCTGCGCGCGCAGGGTGCCGTCGACATCCGCGACGCCACCCTCACTTTACGCGCGGACGCCATGGAATACGACGCCGGACAACGCGTCATCAAACTGACAGGACGGGTCAAGGCCCGTTATCTTGCCAGGCAAGACTAAGGGTTCATTAATGCCATGCAAATATTGAAGATGGGGGTTTATGCGGCGTTGTGTGCGGCGCTGCTGGCCTCGCCCGCCCGCGCCGAAAAAGCCGACCGCGACAAGCCGATCAACCTTGAGGCGGACATGGTCACCCTCGACGACATCAGGAAAGTCAGCGTCTACCAGGGCAATGTGATTTTGAGCCAGGGCACACTGATGCTGCGCGCCGACCATGTACAGGTGACACAAAACGCGGGTGGACTCGACAAGCTCAGCGCCACCGGTCGCCCCGCAACGTTCCGGCAGAAGCTCGATGGCAGCGAGGAATTCATCGAAGGGTTTGCCAACCGCATCGAGTACGACAGCGTCAATAGCCAGCTTGAAATGATCGGCCAGGCCCAGCTGCGGCGCGGCAGCGATGAACTGCGCGGCGCGCAGATTTCCTACAACGCCAATACCGAGTTCTACAAGATTGTCGGCCAGCCTGATGCAAAAACACCGGCCGGGCGCGTGCGCGCCATTATCCGCCCGAAGCCGCGCACCGACCAGCCCGCCGCACAGCCCGCCGCACAGCCATGAGCCAGATTTCCGTCCAGGGCCTGCGCAAGACGTACGGCAAACGCACCGTGGTGCACGATGTCTCGTTTGAAGTCAAAAGCGGCGAGGTGGTCGGCCTGCTGGGGCCCAACGGCGCCGGCAAGACCACCTGCTTCTACATGGTGGTCGGGCTGGTCGCGGCGGACGGCGGCAGCGTGCAGATGGATACGCACAACCTCACCCACATGGCGATCCACCAGCGCGCGCGACTGGGGCTGTCCTACCTCCCGCAGGAGCCGTCCATCTTCCGCAAGATGACCGTGGAGGAAAACGTCCGCGCCATTCTGGAGCTCAAGCCCTACACCCCGGACGAACGCGAGGAACACCTCAACAACCTGCTCGACGACCTGCACATCGCCCACCTGCGCGATGCGGCCGCCATCAGCCTGTCCGGCGGCGAGCGCCGGCGGGTGGAAATCGCGCGCGCGCTGGCCATCAACCCGCGCTTCATCCTGCTCGACGAGCCGTTCGCCGGGGTCGACCCCATTGCGGTGCTCGACATCCAGAAACTGGTGCATTTCCTGATCGAGCGCGACATCGGCGTGCTCATCACCGACCACAACGTGCGCGAAACCCTGGGCATCTGCGACCGCGCCTACATCATCAATGAAGGTCGCGTACTAACAGCCGGCACGCCGGAACTCATCATCCAGGACGACAACGCGCGCAAGGTCTATCTGGGCGAGAATTTCCGCCTGTAACCTCAGACTGCTCAAACAAACCGCGCTACACTTAAGTCGGCACGATTTTTGCCGTACTCGGATTTCATGAAACATAGCCTTCAACTCAAGCTCGGTCAGCACCTTACCCTGACGCCGCAACTGCAGCAGTCGATCCGGCTGTTGCAGTTGTCGACGCTGGAATTGAACCAGGAGCTGGAGCAAATGCTGCAGGACAATCCGCTGCTGGAACGCGAGGACGAGGACGAGACCAGCCCTGCAGCTGCCGAAGCGCCCGCCCATACGGCCGAGGCCGAGGCGCAGAGCACGGAACCCCCTCAGCCCGAGAGCTCCGAATCCGATCCGGTCACCGCGCTGGATGATTCCGACTGGAACGACTACAGTTCAGCCGGCGGCAACGACGACGACAGCGACTATGAGCAAGGCTCGGTATCGGGCTCAAGCCTGCGCGAACACCTGTTGAACCAACTGATCGTCAGCCCGCTGACGATGCGCGACCGCACCCTGGTTGCCACGCTGATCGACGACCTGGATGATTCCGGCTTTCTTACCCAGCCGCTGGCGGACATCACCACCAGCCTGCAGGACGAAATCGAGGAGCTCGAGCCCCAGGAGGTCGAAACCGCGCTCAAGCACCTGCAGAACATGGATCCAACCGGAGTCGGCGCGCGCAACCTGGCCGAGTGCCTGACCCTGCAGCTGCGCGCCCTGCCCCCCGACACCCCGGCGCGCGACGCCGCCATGCGGCTGACCACGCAGCATCTCGATCTGCTGGCCGCGCGCGATGTCGGCAAGCTGAAAAAAATGCTCGGCATCGACGACCCCATGCTGCACGCGGCGCGTGCCCTGATTCTTTCGCTCAACCCACGCCCGGGCGCGGTCTTCAGCGCCGACGAAACACGCTACGTCATTCCCGACGTGTATGTACGCAAGATCAAGGGCATGTGGATTGCCAGCCTCAACGCCGACGCCATGCCCAAGCTGCGTGTCAACCGCATTTATGCCGACATCCTGGCACGCCACCGCGAAGGCGGCAGCGGCCAGCTTGCCACCCAGTTGCAGGAAGCGCGCTGGTTGATCAAGAACGTGCAGCAGCGGTTTGACACCATCCTGCGCGTCTCGCAGGCCATCATCGATCGGCAGAAGCATTTCTTCGAACACGGCGAGGTGGCGATGCGCCCGCTGGTGTTGCGCGAAATCGCCGACACGGTGGAGCTGCACGAATCGACCATTTCGCGCGTCACCACGCAAAAGTTCATGATGACGCCGCGGGGCCTGTACGAGCTGAAGTATTTCTTTGGCAGCCACGTCGCCACCGACAGCGGCGGCGCCTGTTCGTCGACCGCGATCCGCGCGCTGATAAAACAGCTGATCTCCGCCGAAAGCGGCAAAAAGCCGTTATCCGATGGGCAGTTGGCAGAAGTTCTGGGCCAACAGGGCATCGTGGTCGCCCGCCGAACCGTCGCCAAATACCGCGAAACCCTGCAAATTCCGCCTGCCAACATGCGCCGTGCGCTTTGATCGCAAAGGCGCACTGGTGCGAAACTTCGCCCTTGAATGTGCGGCGCTTTCGTCCGACAATAAAACTAGGGTGCGATTTATCGCTCCTGTAAGGTTTGGAAGCCAACTTTCAAATTCTTTTCAGCAGACTCAGGAGGCTCTATGAATTTGACGATTTCCGGTCATCATCTGGCAGTAACCCCGTCTATTCGCGACTACGTTTCCGAGAAACTCGACCGCGTCAAACGCCACTTCGATCACGTCATCAATGTGACCGTGATCATGCAGGTGGAAAAACTGGCGCACAAAGTGGAAGCCTCCCTTCACGTCAAGGGCCACGATTTTCACGCGCGCAGCGAGGATGGGAACATGTACGCGGCCATTGACCTTCTGGCCGACAAACTGGATCGCCAGATCGTCAAGCACAAGGAAAAAATCTCGGATGTCCATCAGGCCAGCGGCGGTCTGAAGAACCAGCCGACCGAAAGCCCGGCCTGACGCCGAACCGCCCGAATCGAGGCAACCCCGCCCGGAAGCACTCCGGGCGTATAATTTGCAGGCGCCGGATTCCTTCCCCGGCTTTGCAACCGGCATGAACCTAATCGCCCCCCTCATCACCCCCGACACCATCTTGCTGGACGTGACGTTCACCAGCAAGAAAAAACTGTTCGAGCATGCTGCCGAGTTGTTCGCCCAAACCCACGGGCTCAAGGCTGCCGATGTTTTTAGCAGCCTGTTCGAACGCGAACGCCTGGGCTCGACCGCGCTCGGCTACGGCATCGCGATTCCGCACGGCCGCATCAAGGGTCTGAAGGACGCCAGCGGTGCGTTTTATCGCCTGAAGACCCCGCTCGAATTTGACGCCCCCGACAACCAGCCGGTATCGCTGTGCTTTATTCTGCTGGTCCCCAAGGATGCCAACGAACGTCATCTGCAGATTCTGGGCGAACTGGCGCAACTGTTCGGTGACGATGCCATGCGCGCAAAAATGCTAGGCGCAGCCACCCCATCCGAATTGATTGCCCTGCTCGGCTCATGGCCAGGCTAGACGCGCGGCCGGGCGCATGGACGAGATAAGCCACGTTTCGGTCGAGACCCTGTTTCGCGACATGGCGGAACAGCTCGGCCTGCAATGGGTGGCCGGGCGCAATGGCGGTGAGCGTAGCCTGTCTTCCGAGACCATCCAAAAACCGAGCCTGGCGCTCATCGGCCACCTCAATTTTGTCCACCCCAACCGGGTGCAGGTACTGGGGCCTGCCGAAATGGGCTATCTGCGCAGCCTGTCCGCGTCCGGCCTGCAGGACGCCGTCGACCACCTGTTTTCGACCGAGCTGGCAGCCATTGTCGTCTCCGACGGCGAGGCCGTTCCGGCAGTGCTGCTTGACAGTGCCGGGCGCACCGAGACGCCGCTGTTCACGTCGCCACTTGCGAGTCCCATCCTGATGTCCCACGTGGGGCATTACCTGACGCAGCGCCTGGCCGAGACCACCTCGATCCACGGGGTGTTCCTGGAAGTACTTGGCACCGGCGTCCTCATCAAGGGCAACGCCGGCGTCGGCAAGAGCGAACTGGCGCTGGAACTCATCACACGCGGCCACCGGCTGATCGCCGACGACGTGGTCGACCTGAAACACGTTGCACCGGAAACGCTGGAAGGCGCCTGCCCGCCGCTGATCCGCGACTTTCTTGAAGTGCGCGGCCTCGGCATTCTCAATATCCGCTTCCTGTTCGGCGAAATGGCGGTCAAGCCGAAAAAGAACCTCAAACTCATCGTCGAGCTGGTGCACCCGCAGGAAGTCGGCGAAATCGGCCTCAACCGGCTCGACATGGTGGCGTCGACCGAGACCATCCTCGGCGTCGCCATTCCCAAGGTGCGCATTCCGGTTGCCGCCGGCCGCAACCTTGCCGTTCTGGTCGAAGTGGCGGTGCGCAACCACCTTCTCAAACGCCGCGGCATCAATCCGGTCGAGCAATTCATCAAGCGCCAGCAGGCGGCCATCGACGGGAACCCCTGATGCAGATTGTTCTGGTCTCCGGACTGTCGGGGTCGGGCAAAAGCATCGCCATCGCGGTGCTGGAAGATGTCGGCTACTACTGCGTCGACAACTTGCCGCTCGCCATGCTGCAACCGCTGGTCGCCTATCTGAAGCAGGCGGGTCACGACCGCATCGCCATCGCCATCGATGCGCGCAGCAGCGCGAGCTTTGCCCAGCTGCCCAGGATTGCCGAGGCGCTGCGCGAGCAGGGCGCAGACCTGCGTGTGGTCTTTCTGGAAGCCAAGACGCTCACACTGGTCAAACGCTTTTCCGAAACGCGGCGGCGCCACCCGCTGTCCAGCGACAGCATTTCACTGCAGGAAGCGATCCAGCTCGAACGCGAGATGCTCGCCGATATCGCGCCGCTGGCGCACCGCATCGACACCAGCGACCTGTCTGCCTCGGCGCTGCGACTGTGGATCAAGGACCTGGTCGGCCAGGACCGCTCGCGCATCACCCTCTTGTTCGAATCCTTCGGCTTCAAGCACGGCATACCGCTCGACGCCGATCTGGTGTTCGACGTGCGTTGCCTGCCCAATCCGCATTACGTCGCCGAGCTGCGTCCCTTCACCGGATGCGACCAAGCGGTCAAGGATTACCTCGAAGCCAGCCCGGACGCCATGGCGTTGCTGGCCGACATCCGCGGCTTTGTCGAGAACTGGCTGCCGTGCTTCATCCGCGACCACCGTGCTTATCTGACGGTCGCCATCGGCTGCACCGGCGGCCAGCACCGCAGCGTCTACTTCGCCGAAACGCTGGCCGCCGCCTTCCGCGAGAGCGAGCAGGTGCTGGTGCGCCACCGCGAGTTGTCATGATGCTGCGTGCCGGCGATGTGGGCGTACTGCTGGCAGGCGCAGGCCTCGTCGTCGCGCTGACCGTATGGGCCTGGGGCGGTGAGCGCGGCGACACCGCGGTCATCCGCGCTGCCGGCCAGATCGTGCAAACCATCGCCCTCACTCACGCACAAACCCTCACTGTCGACGGCCCGCTCGGCACCACGCGAATCGAAATCGAGCCGGGTCGCGCCCGGATTGCGCGCGACCCGTCGCCGCGTCAGCTGTGCGTGAAACAAGGCTGGCTCACGCAGTCCGGTCAGGCCGCGCTGTGCCTGCCCAATCAGGTCAGCCTGGAAATCCGGGGGCGCACGTCCGCCTATGACACGCTCGGCTATTGAATTGCCGGTCACCATTGATGACCGCCGCATCGCGTGGCTGGCCGCGCTGGCGATCGGCATCACCCTGGCCGAAGCGGCGATCCCCAGCCCCGTTCCCGGGGTGAAACCGGGGCTCGCCAACATCGTCATCCTGCTGGTGCTGCTGCAATATGGCTGGCGCGCGGCGGCCTGGGTGTCGGCCCTGCGCGTGCTGGCCGGCGGCCTGCTGGTGGGCAGCCTGTTTACGCCGGGATTCTGGCTGTCGGCCGCCGGCGCGCTGGTCAGCCTGACTGTTCTGGCGCTGGCACGCCACCTGCCCCGCCGTTATTTCGGCCCGGTCAGCCTGTCGGTGCTGGCGGCCTTCGGCCATATCGGCGGACAGCTCGCGCTGGCCGGTTGGTGGTTGTTGCCCAGCGCTGCACTGATCAAACTGCTGCCCGTGTTTGCCGCCGCCGCCCTGATTTTTGGCGCGGTGAACGGCGTGATCGTGGCGCGCCTGCTTGCCGCCCCCGCATCATCCGGGCGACAATCGGCGCCATGCACTCGCCCCTGAATACCGTTACCCTTGCGCTGTCCGGCGCCTCCGGCATGGCCTATGGCCTGCGTCTGCTCGAATGTCTGCTGGCCGCCGACGTGCGCGTTTACCTCCTGGTTTCGCAGGCGGCCCACATCGTAGCCAAACAGGAGCTCGGCGTGGCGCTGCCCGCGCGCGCCAGCGATCTCGAAAAACAGCTGAGCGAAAGCCTGAACGCGCGCGACGGCCAGTTGCGCGTGTTCGGCCGCGAGGACTGGAATGCACCGGTTGCTTCCGGCTCCAATCCGGCCGACGCGATGGTGGTGTGCCCGTGTTCGATGGGCACGCTCGCCGCCATTGCCCACGGCCTGTCCGACAACCTCATCGAGCGCGCTGCCGATGTGATGCTGAAAGAACGGCGCAAACTGATTCTTGTCCCGCGCGAGGCGCCGTTTTCCACCCTGCACCTGGAAAACATGCTGACGCTGTCGAAGATGAATGCGGTCATCCTGCCCGCCAACCCCGGTTTTTATCATCGTCCGGAAACGGTCGAGGACATCATCGACTTCATCGTCGCGCGCATTCTCGACCAGCTGGGCGTCGCGCACGCGCTGATGGCGCGCTGGGGGGACGAGCGGTGAGCGCTGCGCTCGGACAATCCAGACTGCCGCTGTTTCCGCTCAATACCGTGGTGTTCCCCGGCGGGCAGTTGCCGCTGCGGATTTTCGAGCAGCGTTATCTCGACATGGTCAAGCAGGCCATCGCCGACAACACGGCATTCGGCATTTGCGCCATTCGCGAAGGCGCGGAGACCGGTACCCCAGCTGTTCCCTACGCCGTCGGCACCCGCGTACGCGTCACCGACTGGGACATGCCGCAGACCGGCATCCTGCACATCGACACCCAGGCGGAGGAGCGCTTCGTCGTC
>DASTEA010000026.1:0-3014 GCA_035710075.1 Thiobacillus sp. | reverse complement strand
GTGCCGGCCTTTCGGCGGGGCTCATCACCGCGCTGGTGCCTGCCGTGCTCGCCGGACCGCTGGTCAGCCTTGGCGTGGCCTTCGCGAATCAGGCCGCGGATCTGGCTGCCCGTCTGCAAAAACAACCGCTGCGCTTCGACGCCAGCCTGCTCGCGCAACTGGAGCAGTACCCCTTCATCGGCAGCCTCGCCGAGTGGCTGCGCCATAACCTCACTGCCACGACCGAACAGCTCGAGGGCTGGCTGGTCAGCGGCGCCCAGATGCTGCTGGAGTCGCTGGCGGCCAAGGGCGGCAATTTCGTGCTCGGCGCCCTGGGCACGGTCATCGAATTCTTCGTGATGCTGTTCCTGCTGTTCTTTCTGCTGCGCGACGGCCGCCAGCTGCTCGACCGCGCGGTGCGCCTGGTGCCGATGGAACCCCAGCGCAGGGGGGCGTTGCTCAAGCTGATTGGCGACACGATCCGCGCCGTGATCTACGGCGAGGGCTTGACCGCCCTCGCCCAGGGCGCGCTGGTGGGCATCGGCTTCGCCATCGCAGGCTTGCCCTCAGCCGTGGTGTTCGGGGTGCTGGCGGCGGTTCTGGCGCTGCTGCCGGTGGGCGGCGCGGCCCTCGTGTGGGTGCCGGCGGTTGTTTTCCTGGCCGCCACGTCACAGTGGGGCGAGGCAATCTTCATGTTGATCTGGGGCACGGGTGTGTCGGTCTCCGACAACCTGATGCGGCCGTTACTGATTTCGAGCAGGGCGCCGGTGTCGATGCCCGTCGTATTCATCGGCGTCATCGGCGGCATCGCGGCCTTTGGCATGATCGGCGTCATCATCGGGCCGGTGCTGCTGACCGTCGTCGCCGCGCTGCTGCGTTTCCTCGACGAAACGCTGTCGCGCCAACCCTGACAGGCGCACTACAGGCTCGAAGCCCGTAACGCGCCGCGAATTATCCTATTCTGCAAGGTGCCGGCCAGAGCATTCCGGTCGTCCAGGTTCGGTTTAAGCAGGCTTCCCCCGTCGCCAAAGGCGCGCGAGAACATGCGTTGAACGCAGCAAAAATGTTGGCAAGCGCGGCCTGGAAACGATGCGTTTTCGGGGAACAGCGGCCATAAGGCCGGCGCTATGCTGACTACCCCAAGTGAGGAGACTGTCATCGTCATCAAAGAGTTCGCATTTTCGGCACGCACACGCAGTGCGCTGCGACAAGACCGCGATACCGAGCTGCTGCGCTCGGAGCTGTTCAGCATCGAGCAACTGAAGCGTCACGCGGTCACGCTGGCGGGCCAGTATCAAATCGATCCACGGCGGGGGCCGGACCGCTTGCTGCCACGACTGGCGGACAACGCGCGGGTTCTGCTGGCGGCATATGACGTCGTCACCGCCGCCGCCACGCAGGGACAACGGATCGTTCCGGCAGAGGCCTGGCTGCTCGACAACTTCTATCTGATCGAGCAGCAGATCGGCCTGGCACGTCGGCATCTGCCGCGCGGATACAGCCGGCAGTTGCCGCGACTGGCCGATGGCCTGTCGGCCGGCTTCCCCCGCATCTACGACCTGGCGCTGGAATTGATCTCCCACATGGACGGCCGCGTCGACGGCGACAACGCCACCCAGTTCATCGCCGCCTACCAGACCGTCGAGCCGCTGAAACTGGGCGAATTGTGGGCCTTCCCGATCATGCTGCAGCTGGCGCTGCTGGAAAACCTGCGCCGCGTCGGGGTGCGTATCGCCCAGCGGCGCGAGGAGCGCGATGCGGCCATCACCTGGGCGGACCGCATGCTCGCCACGGCCGAAAGCGAGCCGAAACAGCTGATCCACTTGCTGGCCGAGTTTGCCCATGCCGATGTGCCGCTGACTGCGCCGTTTGTGGAGGAGTTTTACGACAGGCTCCAGGCGCAGGGGCCCGCCATGGCCTTCGTTCAAACCTGGGTCGAGCAAAAGCTGCTCGAACAGGGGGTGACCGCAACCGAGTTGTCCGAGGCGGCGGGCCGCACGGCGGCGGCCAACCAGATCTCCATCGCCAACAGCATCGGCAGTCTGCGCTTCATCGGCGCCATGGACTGGAAGCATTACGTCGAGTCGCTCAGCGTCGTCGAACAGACCTTGCGGGAAGATCCGATGGCGATGCACGCCAGCCAGGATTTCGCCACCCGCGACCGCTACCGGCATGTCATCGAAGACGTGGCGAAGGGCAGTGCCTGCGGAGAGTTGGCGGTGGCACGCGAAGCCATTGTTCTCGCGCAGGCGGCCGCAGCGCAAAGAGGCCTGCATGACCGCAGCGCACATGTCGGCTACTACCTGATCGATCGGGGACGGCAGCGCCTGGAGCGTGCGGTCGGCTGCCGCTTGTCGTTGAAATCCCGGGTCAGCCGGGCGAGCCGGCATCTCCGTCTGCCCCTTTACCTCGGCCCCATCCTGCTGCTCACGCTATTCTCGACAGCGCTCGTGCTGTCCGCTTTCGGCAGCTTCGATGCGGCTGACTGGCGAGCCTGGTTTTTTGCGCTTCCCCTCGTCATCGCTGCCTCGGCGCTGGCCGTCCCGCTGGTGAACCTGCTGGTCACGCTCACCCTGCCGCCGCGCGCGTTGCCACGCCTGGATTTTTCCAAAGGAATTCCGGACAGCCATCGCACCATGGTGATCGTCCCCACCCTGCTGGCAAGCCCGCAGGACGTCGATGATCTGCTCGAAGCCATGGAGATCCGCTATCTCGGCAATCGCGATCCCAATCTGTTCTTCGCCCTGCTGACGGATTTTGTCGACGCGCCCGAGCAAACGCTGCCGGCCGACGCGGCCTTGCTTGCCCACGCGCGCGCCGCGGTCGAGGCGCTCAACACGACCTACCGCGATGATCGCCCGGGCATCTTCTATCTGTTTCACCGGCCACGGGTGTGGAATCCATTCGAGCGGGTGTGGATGGGGTATGAGCGCAAGCGCGGCAAACTGGAGCAGTTCAATGCCCTGCTGCGCGGCGGAGCGCAAACGGCGTTCTCGGACATCGTCGGCGATCCCTCCATCCTCGGTTCGATCCAG
>DASTEA010000025.1:0-4125 GCA_035710075.1 Thiobacillus sp. | reverse complement strand
AGTCTGCTTGCCCGGCTCGGCCTGCCGCCCCGCCCCGCCCGCTTGGCCGGCCAGGGCAGCGCCCAGGTCTGGGCCGCGCGCGATCAGAACGGCCGGCCTTACGCGGTGGTCTCGGTTCGCGACCTTGCCGCCCTTCGTGCGCTGGAGCGCGGCCTGCCCCACTACGGCAACCAAAGCTGGCTGGTGTTCGAATCGGCACGGGTGCAGGACAAGGGAATCTGGCCGGCGCGCGTCGAACGCCTGGCGGTGGATCTGCGCGCTGCGCAACCGTGACCCGGGACCCGGGACCGCGCGCGCGGCGAAGCGCGGTCACCGCCCTGCCGCCACCGGCCAGCGCGGCGGGTCCGCGACACCCTCTCCCTTACTCGGAATACCCGCCCCCGTTGCGATGCCCCTCGCGTGCGTAATAGCGGACGTTTCCCAGTGGCAGCACGACAAGCCCGCCTTCCGTGACGTGATGGCCGGCCGCGCGGTCGCGCTCATGGTCGTAGCCGATCTGCGTGCCGGGCGCGATCTTGTTGTGCCGGTCGATGATCACATGTCGCAGCCTGGCGCCGGCGCCGATTCGCACATAGTCCATGATCACGCAATCCTCGATCTGCGCCCCCGGTTCGATCACCACTTCGCGTCGCAGGAGCGAATTGCGTATGCTCGCGTCGCTGACGACGGTCGCCGCACCCAGCAGCACATTGTCGAGTTCGCCGCGGATCACCCGCGCGGTCGGGCCCTGATAATGACTGGAATAAATCGGCCATTGCGGATTGAAAGCGTCGAAGCACGGTTCGCTGCCGAGCACATCCATGTGCGCCGCGAAATAGGTGTCCAGTGTTCCCACGTCGCGCCAATAGCCCGCTTCCTCATAAGGCTTGGTGCCCGGCACCAGGTTGGTCGCAAAATTGTAGGCAAACACCCGATGGGTCTGCGACAGACGCGGCAACACATGGTGACCGAAATCCACCTCGCCGCGCTGGTGCGCCTCTTCCAGTGCTGTCCTCAGCAGATCCGCGCTGAACAGATAATTCCCCATCGATGCGTAGGCGCGCTGCGGATCGTTCGGCATCGGCTTCGCCTGTGCGGGTTTCTCCCGAAAGCCGCCGACCCTTCCCGCCGCATCGGTCTCGATGATGCCGAAGTTGTGTGCCTGATCAAGAGGAACGGGTATTGCGGCGACGCTGACATCCGCCCTGTTCTCGCAATGAAAGCGCACCATCTGCCGCACGTCCATGCGATAAATGTGGTCCGCACCGAACACCGCCACCAGATCCGGACGATGCATGTTCATCAGGTTCAGGCTTTGATACACGGCGTCGGCCGTGCCGCCGAACTGCATATGTTCCTTGGTCATTTGCGGCGGCACCACCGTCACGAACTGCTCGGAGAACAGCGCGGAAACCGTCCACGCCTTGCGGATATGCTCGATGAGCGACTGCGGCTTGTACTGCACCAGCAGATAAATGCAACGGATTTCGGAGTTGGCCAGATTGCTCAACACGAAATCGACGATGCGGTAGCGGCTTCCAAACGGCACCGCCGGTTTGCAGCGTTCTGCCGTCAGGGGCCGCAGGCGTGAACCCTCGCCTCCTGCCATCACAAACGCGATTACTTTTTCACGTCCCCGCCTTTCAAGCATCGCGCTTCTCCACAAATGTCCCCCCTGGGTGTCAAATAACCCATTTCTTTTTATAGCCGACGCAACAATAATGCATCCACCAACATGAAAATCTGGCCTGGCAATTCCTACCCGCTCGGTGCCACCTGCGACAACGGGGGCACCAATTTCTCGCTGTTCTCGGAAGTCGCCCAGCGCGTCGAACTGTGCCTGTTCGATGAGGCGGGCCACGAGACCCGCGTCGATCTCCCGGAGGTCAGCGGCCACTGCTGGCACGGCTACTTCCCGGGCATCGCGCCGGGGCAGCGCTACGGTTTCCGCGTGCATGGCCCGTGGGAACCGCACAACGGCCACCGCTGCAATCCCGCCAAGCTGCTGCTCGATCCCTACGCCAAAGCCATCGATGGCGACGCCCGGCTGGATGAGGCGGTGTTTCCCTACCGCTTTGAAGACGGCCCGGACGTGCGCAACGACGAGGACAGCGCGCCCTTCATGCCCAAGTGCATCGTCCAGCAGCCCGTCTTTGACTGGGCGGGTGACCGCCTGTTGCAGCGACCCTGGCACGAAACCGTCATTTACGAGCTGCACGTCAAGGGCTTCACCGCCCAGCACCCGGACGTGCCGCCCGAGCTGCGCGGCACCTACGCCGGTCTTGCGCACCCCGCATCGATCGAGTACCTGCAGCATTTGGGCATCACCGCCGTCGAGTTGATGCCGGTGCACCATTTCGTCCACGACAGGAATCTGGCCGAACAGGGGCTGCGCAACTACTGGGGCTACAACTCGATCGCCTATCTCGCGCCGCACGCCGAGTACGCGGCCGACAAACGCCCCGGCGGCGCCGTCGCCGAATTCAAGCAGATGGTGAAGACCCTGCACCAGGCCGGGTTCGAGGTCATCCTCGACGTGGTCTACAACCACACCGCCGAAGGCAACGAATTCGGCCCCGTGCTGAGCTTGAAGGGCATCGACAACGCGTATTACTACCGGCTGATGGAAGGCAACCGCAGCCACTACATGGACTACACCGGCACCGGCAACAGCCTCAACATGCGCCATCCCCACGTGCTGCAGCTGATCATGGACTCGCTGCGCTACTGGGTGCTCGAAATGCACGTGGACGGCTTCCGCTTCGACCTCGCCGCAGCGCTCGCGCGCGAACTGCATGATGTGCAGCGCCTGTCCGCCTTCTTCGATCTGATCCAGCAGGACCCGGTGATCAGCCAGGTCAAGCTGATTGCCGAGCCGTGGGACGTCGGCGAAGGCGGCTACCAGGTGGGCAATTTCCCGCCCGGCTGGTCGGAGTGGAACGGCAAATACCGCGACTGCCTGCGCGACTTCTGGCGCGGCCAGGACGAAACCCTGGCCGAATTCGCCTACCGCTTCACCGGCAGTTCGGACCTCTATGCCAACGACTCGCGCAATCCGTTCGCCAGCATCAACTTCGTCACCGCCCACGACGGCTTCACCCTGCGCGACCTGGTGTCCTACAACGACAAGCACAACCTTTGCAACGGCGAGGACAACCGCGACGGCACCGACGACAACCGTTCCTGGAACTGCGGCGTCGAAGGCCCTACCAACGATCCGGATATCCTTGTCCTGCGTGCGCGCCAGCAGCGCAATGTCCTCGTCACCCTGATGCTGTCGCAAGGCGTACCCATGCTGCTTGCGGGCGACGAAATCGGCCGCTCCCAGAACGGCAACAACAACGCCTACTGCCAGGACAACCCAATCTCCTGGCTCGACTGGGCGCAGGTCGACCGCGAATTGCAGGCGTTCACCCGGCGACTGATCGCCTTCCGCCATGCCCACCCGGCGTTCCGTCGGCGTCGCTGGTTCCAGGGGCTCGCCATCCACGGCGCCGACTGCGAGGACATCGCATGGTTCACCCACAACGGCACGCAGATGAGCGAGGAGCACTGGGGCGAAGGCTATGCCAAGAGCCTCGGTGTCTTCATCAACGGCGACACCATTCCCAACCCCAACACCCATGGCGACCCGGTGACCGACGCCAGCTTCTACCTGATCTTCAACGCCCACCACGAGGCGCTGGCTTTCACCCTGCCCGGGAAACCCTGGGGCGAGCGCTGGGCGCTGCTGCTCGACACCGCGCGCGGCTGGCTCGACGCGGCGCCGCCGCACCTCGCAGGCGCCCAGCTGGAGGTGGCGCCGCGCTCAATCGTGCTGCTGCTGCGCCAGACCTGATCGACCTTACGCGCCCGCTGCGGACGGCGGCCCGCAGAAATCCTGAGAGGATTCCTCAATCCTTTATGACCCAGCGCTCGCCCTGCTTTTCGTAGGGGTGCTTGACTGTTGCCCAGGCCACACGATGCGCCGTCTCCTCCCGACTGGCGTCATCCCGGCGCTTCTCGGGGTCGGCGTACTGTTCCCAGGCGCTGTTGTAGGCCTCGCGATAAATGGTCTGCGCGCCCTGCGGCAAGTTGTCCTGGACTGGCTGGGGTAAGTCTTCATTGGTTGCGTAAGGCATGATGTACGTCTCCTTTAAATGCTGC
>DASTEA010000024.1:0-6136 GCA_035710075.1 Thiobacillus sp. | reverse complement strand
AGACGCAGGGCATCACACTGGAAGATGCCGCCGCACGCTTGCGCCTGATGCTGCGCCAGGTCAGGGCCATGGAGACGGACGAATTCGAGAGCCTCGATCCGCCCGTGTTCGCACGCGGGTTTGTGCGCAACTACGCGCGCCTGCTGGGGCTTGCGCCCGAAGCGTTGCTGGCGCGCATGCAAGGCGCTCCGGCGCCAACCGCGGTCAGCCATGCAGCGCCTCCCCAGCCGAATTCCTGGTTGAGCTCGCCTTGGCTGATCCTGTCGCTGCTGGGTGTGCTGGTGGTGGTGGTGGTGCCCGTGGCGCTGTATTGGTGGCTTAACAGCGAGGAGGTGGATGACCCGAGCGCGTCCGCCACGCGAGCCTACTCCGCACCGGCAGCTGTTCCCGCGCCCGTTGCGGAACCGGCAGCCGTCGCTGCTCCCGCAGTCCAGGTGGATCCGGTTTCGCCGCCCGCACCTGCAGCCGGGGCGGCCGAGACCGGCACAGCCGCGGCACCTGAAGCCCCGACGCTCAACGGCACGCTACACCTCGAATTCAGCGACGAGTCGTGGGTCGAAATCAGGGATGCCAGTGGCCGCATGGTGCATCGCCAGCTCAACCAGCCTGGCACGAGCGTCGATATCCCCGGCCAACCGCCGTTCGATGTGGTGATCGGCAACGCAACGCAGGCGCGGGTGACGTACAACGGCCGCCCCATCGATTTGAAGCCCTTTATTGACGCGACGGTCGCCCGATTTACGCTTGAAGAATAGCCACGTTCGAAGAATAGCCACCCAGGAAGAATGATGCCCAAAATAGTCCGTCGCCTCAGCCGCCAGGTGCGGATCGGCCATGTGCCGGTCGGCGGCGATGCGCCCGTGGTGGTGCAGTCGATGACCAATACCGATACCGTCGATATCACAGGTACGGTGCGCCAGGTACAGGCGCTCGCCGAGGCCGGCTCGGAACTGGTGCGGCTTACCGTCAACACCCTGGAAGCGGCCGCCGCGGTGCCGCGCATCCGCGAGCGCCTCGATGTGCTGGGCTGCCGCGTGCCGTTGATTGGCGACTTCCACTTCAACGGCCACAAGCTGCTGACCCAGGTGCCGGAGTGCGCCGAGGCGCTTGCCAAGCTGCGTATCAACCCCGGCAATATCGGGCGCGGCAACAAGCGCGACGAGCAGTTCGCCACCCTGATCGAAGTGGCGTGCCGCTATGACAAGCCGGTGCGCATTGGCGTCAACTGGGGCAGCCTCGATCAGGCGCTGGCGGCGCGCATGATGGACGGCAACGCGCGACTCGCGCAGCCGGAAGACGCCGACGTGGTGATGCGCCGCGCCATGGTGGCGTCCGCCCTGGAATCGGCAAAAAAAGCCGAGGAACTGGGCCTGGGCGGCGACAAGATCATTCTCTCGTGCAAGATGAGTCGGGTGCAGGACCTCATCTCTGTCTACCGCGATCTCGCATCACAATGCGACTATCCGCTGCACCTGGGCCTCACCGAGGCGGGCATGGGCAGCAAGGGCATCGTCGCCTCAACCGCCGCCTTGTCGGTGCTGCTGCAGGAAGGCATCGGCGACACGATTCGTATCTCCTTGACGCCCGAACCGGGCGGCGACCGCACCCAGGAAGTCCGCGTCGGCCAGGAAATCCTGCAGGCGCTCGGCCTGCGTGCCTTCACCCCGCAGGTCACCGCCTGCCCCGGCTGCGGCCGCACTACCTCGACTGTGTTCCAGGAACTGGCGCAGGACATCGAAAGCTATCTGCGCAAGCAGATGCCGCTCTGGCGCAGCCAGCATCCCGGCGTCGAATCGATGCAGGTGGCGGTGATGGGCTGCGTGGTCAACGGACCCGGCGAGTCCAAGCACGCCAACATCGGCATTTCGTTGCCCGGCACCGGCGAAGTGCCGGTCGCGCCGGTGTACGTCGACGGCGAAAAGACCGTGACGCTGAAGGGCGACCGCATCGCCGCGGATTTCCAGATGATCGTCGAAGACTACGTGCGCAGCCATTACGGCGCTGCGTGACCCGCATTTCTGTTGATTAATTTATGAGCAGCAACAACATTCAATCCGTGCGCGGCATGAACGACTGCCTGCCCGATGTCACCGACACCTGGCAGGCCTTCGAGGCGATTGTGCGCGACTGGCTGCGGCGCTACGGCTACCGCGAGATGCGCACGCCGATCCTCGAGCACACCGGCCTGTTCAAGCGCGCCATCGGCGAGGTGACCGACATCGTCGAAAAGGAGATGTACACCTTCGTCGACGAGCTGAACGGCGAATCGCTCGCGCTGCGCCCGGAAGGCACGGCGTCGTCGGTGCGCGCGGTGATCCAGCACAACCTCTTGTACGACGGCGGCAAGCGCCTCTGGTACACCGGCCCGATGTTCCGCCACGAGCGTCCGCAGAAGGGGCGCTACCGGCAGTTTCACCAGGTCGGCGTCGAGGCACTCGGCTTTGCCGGGCCGGACGTCGATGCCGAACTGATCATCATGTGCGCCGACCTCTGGCGCGAGCTCGGCATCGCGCCGACGCTGCAGCTCAACACCCTGGGCGATATCGAGTCGCGGCATCGCCACCGCGCCGAGCTGGTCGCCTATTTCGAGGCGCATCAGGACGCGCTCGACGAGGATTCGAAGCGGCGGCTGCACAGCAATCCGCTGCGCATCCTCGACAGCAAGAACCCGGCGATGCAGGCGCTGAACGACGCGGCACCCCGGCTGATGGACGAGCTCGACGACGCCGCGCTGGCGCATTTCGATGCGCTGCAGGGCCTGCTGCGCGCCAACGGCATCGCGTTCGAGATCAACCCGCGCTTGGTGCGTGGGCTCGACTATTACAATCGCACCGTGTTCGAATGGGTGACCGACCAGCTCGGCGCGCAGGGCACGGTATGCGCGGGCGGGCGCTACGACGGCCTGATCGAGCAGCTGGGCGGCAAGGCGGCGCCGGCCGCCGGTTTCGCCATGGGTGTCGAGCGCCTGCTGTCGCTGATGGAGGTGGCCGGTACGCCGCTGACGGCAGCGGTGCCGGATGCGTATATCGTTCACGCCGGCGACGCGGCGCAGGCGTTCGCCTGGCAGGTGGCGGCGGCGTTGCGCAGTGCCGGACTCGCCGCCGTGCTGCATTGCGGAGGCGGCAGCTTCAAGTCGCAAATGAAAAAGGCCGATGCCAGCCGCGCACGCTATGCGGTGATCATCGGAGACGATGAGGCCGCGGCGCAGCAGGTGACATTGAAACCGCTGCGCGGAACGGCCGAGCAGACCTGTGTCGAGCTGGCGTTGGCCATCGAATATCTGAAGCAAGCATCAACTGAAAAGGCATAAATACAATGGCAACCTACGATCTCGACGAACAGGAACGGCTGGACGAACTGAAAGCCTGGTGGAAACGCTGGGGCAGTCTGGTGATGGTCGGGCTCGCCGTGGCGATCGCGGCGGCGGCGGGCTGGCGCTACTGGCAGAGCAGCGTGGTGACGCAAAGCCTGGAGGCGGCAACCGTGTACGAACGGCTCACCCAGTCGCTGGCGGCCAACGACGCCAAGGCGGCGCGCGAGGCGGGGGCGTTGCTGATCGACCAGTACAAGGGCACCGCCTATGCGCCGCGTGCAGCGCTGCTGCTGGCCAAGCTGAACGTCGGCGCCAAGGATCTGAAAAGCGCGCAGGCCCAGTTGGAGTGGGCGGCGGCCAGCAGCAAGGAGCCCGCGGTCAAGGATCTGGCGCGCCTGCGGCTGGCCGGAGTGCAACTCGACCAGAAACAGTACGATGCTGCGCTGAAAACCCTGTCTGCCACGCACAGCGATGCATTTGCCTTCCGCTTTTATGATCTGAAGGGCGACGTGCTGCTGGCGCAGGGCAAACCGGCCGAGGCGCGCGCCGCCTATCAGGCTGCTTTTGGCAAAACGACGGAAGACAACCCCTACCGCAACATCGTCGAACTGAAGCTCGACGCGCTGGGAGGAGAAGCCAAGTGAAGATGCGCTTGATCGTCGTCGGCCTGGCGCTGGCTTTGTCCGGGTGCAGCACGGTCGGTGGCTGGTTCGGTTCCGGTCCGGCCAAGGCGAAGCCGGCCGAACTGGTTGAATTCAAACCGTCCGTTAGTCTCGGCGAAGCCTGGAAGGTTGAAACCGGGGATGCCGCCGGTCATTTGTTTCACCCGCAGGCCGAAGGTGACGACGTCTTCGCCGCAGGCGGCAGCCAAGTGGTGCGTATTGCCGTGGCCACCGGGAACACGGTGTGGAAAACCGATGCCGGCGTGAAGCTGTCCGCCGGCGCCGGCGTGGGGCAGGGCCTGGTGCTGGCGGGCAGCGGCAAGGGCGATTTGCTGGCGCTGGATTTGGCCAGCGGTCAGGTGCGCTGGAAAGTGGGGCTGTCGAGCGAGGTGACCGGACAGTTGCTGGCAGTGGCCGACATCGTGATCGTCCGCACCGGCGATGGTCGCGTGCATGGCCTCGCTGTGGCAGACGGCAGCCGCAGGTGGCTGTACAGCCGTAACCTGCCCGCCTTGAGCCTGCGCGGATCGGGCGGCATGGTGGTGCGGGACGATGTGCTGTACGCCGGGTTTCCCGGGGGCAAGCTGGTCGCGCTCAATGCGGCCAACGGCGCGCAGCTGTGGGAGGCCACGGTGGCATTGCCGCGCGGGGCGACCGAACTCGAACGGGTGGCCGATGTGATGGGCAATCCGGTGGTGGACGAACGGCAAGTGTGCGCCGTCGCCTACCAGGGGCGCGTGGCCTGCTTCGACCGCCGCAACGGTGCGCCGCTGTGGGCGCGCGACACGTCCAGCAACAGCGGGCTGGCGATGGACGAGCGCAATATCTACGTCACCGACGACAAGGACGCCGTCACCGCCTACGACAAGACCAGTGGCCGCGCCGGCTGGCGCCAGGACAAGCTGGCGCGCCGCCAGGTGACCGCACCGCTGGCGCTGGGCGACTGGGTGGTGGTGGCCGACGGCGAAGGTGTCGTGCATGTCCTGTCGGCCGACGACGGCAGTTTCGTTGCGCGCGCCAAGGTCGACAGCAGCGTGCGCACGGCGCCGGTCGACATCGGGCCGGGTTTCGCGGTGCAGACGGCCAAAGGCAGTGTGGCCGCTTTCAGGCTCAAGTGAAATGCTTGAGCTATTTATGATTGATCTACCAGGCGGCCGCTGACGACAGGGCGATTTTTTCGTTTTCCCTCGCGCCCGCTGCGTCCTCCTGGTAAATGTTATGGATTCGATTTTTCGCTAATGCTCCCTACCCTGGTTCTGGTCGGCCGGCCCAACGTCGGCAAGTCCACCCTCTTTAACCGTCTCACCGGCACGCGCGACGCGCTGGTGCACGATCTACCCGGGATGACGCGCGATCGCCATTACGGACGCGGGCGCCTCGGCGACAAGCCCTATCTGGTGGTCGACACCGGCGGCCTGGAGCCGGTCGTCACCGACGGCATCCTCGCCGAAATGGCGCGCCAGACGCTGCAGGCCATCGACGAGGCCGACGCCATCATTTTCCTGGTCGATGCCCGCGCAGGCCTGACGCCGCAGGACAAGCTGATCGCCGACCGCCTGCGTCGTGCGAGCTGTCCCGTGCTGCTCGCGGTCAACAAGGCCGAGGGCATGAACGCCGCCGTGATCACCGCCGAGTTTCACGAACTGGCGCTGGGCCAGCCGCTGGCCATTTCCAGCGCGCATGGCGACGGCGTTTCCGATCTGGTGGCCGAGGCGCTGGCGCCGTTTTCCGAAGAGGAAGAGAAAAGCGACGATTTCGGCATCCCCAAGATCGCGCTGGTGGGGCGACCCAACGTCGGCAAGTCGACGCTGGTCAACACGCTGGTGGGCGAGGAACGCGTCATCGCGTTCGACCAGCCGGGCACCACGCGCGATTCGATTTATGTCGAGTTCGAGCGCGACGGCAAACCCTACATCCTGATCGACACCGCGGGCCTGCGCCGCCGCGGCAAGGTGTTCGAGACGGTTGAGAAATTCTCGGTCATCAAGACCCTGCAGGCGATCGAGGACGCCAATGTGGTGGTGCTGGTGCTCGACGCGCACGAGAACATTTCCGAGCAGGACGCGCATCTGGCGGGTTTCGTTCTGGAAACCGGGCGCGCGCTGGTGGTCGCGGTCAACAAGTGGGACGGGCTTTCCGCCGAGCAGCGCGAGGACGTCAA
>DASTEA010000023.1:0-3480 GCA_035710075.1 Thiobacillus sp. | reverse complement strand
TTGGCGCGATTCCAGCAGGCGCAGGCGGGCATCTAGTCGGGCGGCGTCATCGGCCAGCAGGTCGACAGCGCGGTTAAAGCGCGCGACGTCGACGCCGCGCGCCATCAGTTCGGCTTCCTCCACCACGTATTCGCCGGCGTTACGGCCGAGTGCGGAGAACGTGTGGGCGATGCCGGCAAGGGTGTCGCGACCGAGCGCATTCAAGCGATGCGCGGCGATGTCGCCAACGATGGGTGCGAGGTCGGCTTCGATGTCCCAGTTCAGCTGTTTGAACACGCGATCAAGCGTGGCAAGCAGGGCGGGGTCGCCGCTGTATTCGGCAAAACGCCACGCGTCGCGGCCGAAAAACGGCAAGCGGGCGACAAGCGCAGGGGTGGGGCGGATGACGGCATCGGGGGCGTCGACCACCGCCTCGGAAAAGCAGCCGTCGTCGGAAATGCGGAAGTCGTATTGTGCGAGTGTCAGGTCGAAGCGCACGCTGCGCCCGGCGTGGCGTAGCAGGGCCGCGCTCGCACCGGGCGACTGCTGCAGCACATGATTGAGGCTGCGCTCGATCAAACTCTCAGTGATCAAACCTTGAAGCCCTTGTGCAGGGCCACCACGCCGGCCGTCAGGTTGTGATAGCTGACTTTGGCAAAGCCCGCCGTTTCCATCATGGCTTTCAGCTCTTCCTGGCCGGGGTGCATGCGGATCGACTCGGCCAGATACTGGTAGCTGGCGGCGTCCTGGGCGACGAGCTTGCCCATCAGCGGCAGTAGCTTGAAGGAATACAGGTCATAGGCCGGTTCCAGCGGCTTCCATACCT
The DNA here is from genome assembly GCA_035710075.1 of Thiobacillus sp. GTDB lineage: Bacteria > Pseudomonadota > Gammaproteobacteria > Burkholderiales > Thiobacillaceae > Thiobacillus. Next base: position 2,675 of record DASTEA010000023.1, on the reverse strand, counting down.
TGGAAAATTCCAGCACCAGCAGGCGGCCGCCGGGCTTCAGCACCCGGTTCATCTCGGCCAGCGCCTGGTCCTTGTGCGTCATGTTCCTGAGGCCGAAGGCCACCGACACGCAATCGAAATAATTGTCGGGAAACGGCAGCCGCTCGCCGTCGCACTGCACCGTGGGCGGCGTCCTGCCCTCGTTCAGCATGCGGTCGCGGCCTTCGCGCAGCATGGAGAAGTTGATGTCGGTGAGCAGTACGGTGCCGGTTGCGCCGACTTCCTTCAAAAACAGCCGGGTCAGGTCGGCGGTGCCGCCGGCGACATCGAGCACCTTCATGCCCGGCCGCAGACCCGCCTGCGCCACCGCAAAGCGCTTCCACAAGCGGTGCAGGCCGGCCGACATGAGGTCGTTCATGAGGTCGTACTGCGCGGCGACGGAATGGAAGACCTCGGCCACCTTGGCGGCTTTTTCGGATTCGGCGACCTGCTTGTAGCCGAAATGGGTGGTTTTATCCATGGCAGTCTGGGTAAACGAATAAGCCGGGAATTCTACCAGTGCGCAGGCTGACGCGGCTTTGGAGCGGGCGCGCCGGTGTCATAAATCAGTCATACTGCCGCCATAGTATGGCCACCATCGAAACCAGGGCGCGTCACGCCCTATGCTGGAGGCACCATGGCTGCCCATATTTTGCTGGTCGAAGACGAACCCGGGATTCAGGAGCTGCTGAAGTTCAACCTGACGCAGGCCGGCCACCAGGTCACTGCCGCCGGCGACGCCGAGCATGCGCTGAAATTCCTCAAGAACACCCTGCCCGACGTCATCCTGCTCGACTGGATGCTGCCCGGCATGTCGGGAATCGACCTGTGTAAGCGCCTGCGCAGCGACGAGCGCTACCAGCCGATTCCCATCATCATGCTGACCGCGCGCGGCGAGGAGCGCGACAAGGTGCTGGGGCTGGATAGCGGCGCCGACGACTACATCACCAAGCCGTTCTCACCGCGCGAACTGGTGTCGCGCATCCGGGCCGTGCTGCGCCGCCGCGCGCCGCAGATGACCGACGAGCCGGTGGAAATCAACGGCTTGCGGCTCGACCCTGCCAGCCATCGCGTGCAGGGCCGCGGCCAGGCGCTGGAACTGGGGCCGACCGAATTCCGCCTGCTGCACTTCTTCATGACGCACCCCGAGCGCGTCTATTCCCGCACCCAGTTGCTCGATCAGGTGTGGGGAGACGATGTGTTTGTGGAAGAGCGCACGGTCGATGTCCATATCCGTCGCCTGCGTCTGGCGCTGGAGCCGTCCGGCCATGCCGAACTGATCCAGACCGTGCGCGGATCGGGTTACCGCTTTTCGGCCGAAGTGGGATAATCCGCCCACCTTGGTTTCATTGGGGCAGGTCAACATGGGTTTCTGGTGGCGTCCGCTCGGCATGCTGGCCAGCGTCATGCTGATGGCGCTTATTTTATGGGCGGCATCCGGCTGGGTGGCTGCGCTGGGTTTCCTGGCGGGCATCCAGGCCTTCGTCATGCTGCGCCGCCTGTGGCAGGAATACCGCCTGTCGCGCTGGCTGGAAAATCCCGACGAAGTCACCCCGCCCGACGCTGCCGGTACCTGGGGCGATATCTTCTATCGCCTCGAAAGACTCCAGCGCCGCCAGCGCGCCAGCCGTAGCGAGCTCTCCAACGCGCTCGAACAGTTCGAGCATGCCGCGATGGCGGTTCCAGACGGCATGGTCATCCTCAACGACAGCGAGCGGATCGACTGGTGCAACCCCGCCTCGCGCAAGTACATGGGGCTGGACTGCGAACGCGACCGCGGCCAGTTCATACGCTATCTGATGCGGCAGGCGGATTTTTTGGATTTTCTCGACGCCACCGATTATTCGCGCCGCCTGGTGTGCAAATCGCCGATCAACCGCGAGCTGACCCTGTCGCTGCAACTGGTGCCTTTCGGCGAAGGCAAGAAACTGCTGGTCGCCCGCGACATCACCGATCTCGAGCGGGTCGACGCCATGCGGCGCGACTTTATCGCCAATGTCTCCCACGAGCTGCGCACGCCGCTGACCGTGGTCGGCGGCTTCGTTGAAACCCTCGCCGATGCGCCCGACCTGCCGCCCGCAGAATCGCGCCGCTATTTCGACCTGATGCTCGACCACACCCGGCGCATGCAGCATCTGCTGGATGACCTGCTGACCCTGTCACGCCTGGAAAGCACCGATCACACGCTGAAAGACGAGCCCGTCAATGTCGCCGAACTGGCCCATGCGCTGAAATCCGAAGCGGAGTCGCTGAGCCATGGGCGGCATCGCGTCAGCCTGCGGCTTGACAGCAGCGCCGGGCTCAGAGGCAGCCTGCAGGAAATTCGCAGCGCGCTAGGCAACCTGGTGTCGAATGCCGTGCGCTACACACCGGATGGCGGCGAAATCACGCTGACCTGGCGCGAGCGTGATGGCGAAGGTATTTTTTCCGTCACCGATACCGGCGAAGGCATCGCCGCCGAACACATTCCGCGCCTGACCGAACGCTTCTACCGCGTTGACCGCAGCCGCTCGCGCGAAACCGGCGGCACCGGGCTCGGGCTCGCCATCGTCAAGCACGTCCTCACCCGCCACGACGCGCGGCTCGACATCCAGTCCATCCCCGGCAAGGGCAGCACCTTCTCCGCCATTTTCCCCGCCGAGCGCCTGGTGACGGCC
>DASTEA010000022.1:0-3513 GCA_035710075.1 Thiobacillus sp. | reverse complement strand
TCCGCCCGGTGCTGGACGGCCTGCGCGCGCTGCGCTTCATGGACGAGACGTTTTATCTGCGCGCCGGTTCGCTCAACATCTTCAACGGCATGGTCGGCCTCACCTTCTCGTGCGACGGCTCGCACTACCTGCCGTGGGACGAGTTTCTCAGCAAGGGCTACGATTTCTGGGCGTCGGGCAGCCTGACGGGGCAGAGTTGTCCGGTCTGAACGGCGCCTGGGAAAGCGCTGCACCGCGCCGGATTGCCCATAAAGAACCCGCCTCTCGGCGGGTTTTCTATGGCAGGCGCGGCTCAGCCGACGGCGCGCCTGCGCAGGTCACAAGTGCAGCGCCAAATAGAAGGGGGGCGCGGGCAAGGCCGAGGCTATCGGCGTCGCCCTCCGGCATGTCAATCTGAGGCTTTTTCCTTCTTTGCCCGGGGATGCATCCGTATTGTGGCCGGCGCTGTTTTACCGGGGCGGCTGCTCTTGATCAAGGACTGCAGCGTCACGCCGTCCAATATGCCCAGATAGGCGGCCGTGGCCGAGCACAGCACGTCCTTGAGCGCACAAGCGGGCGAATACAGACACGTGTTGCCGGATGGGTCGAAGCATTCGGCCATATGAAAATCGGTTTCGGTATTGCGTACCACTTCTCCGATATTGATTTCGGCCGGCTCGTGATTCAAGCGCAGGCCGCCGTTACGGCCGCGAACTGTTTCGACCATGCCTGACACGCCGAGTTGGTGCACGACCTTCATCAGGTGGTTTTTCGAAATGCCATGGACGTCGGCGATTTCTGCAATCGTCACCAGCCGGTCGCGGTGGGTAGCGAGATACATCAGCGTCCGCAGCGCATAGTCGGTATACGCGGTGAGTCTCATGATGGCGTCATCCTCAAGAAATGAACCGAGCCCATAAGCTGGCAGGTTCGTTCGCGGGAAATCAAATAAGCATTATAGATCTTTAAATATCGGCACTTGCGGCTGGTGGCTGGCTCGTCTCATCGATATAAGAAGACCTCAAGATGATTTTATTTGCACAAGGCAATACATGCATGTAAAGTACATCTTTAAGAACGTTTACTTTTCATCCACCCAACCTCATCAAGAAGGGAATTTGCAATGAAATCCACGCGCAAACTCTGGACCTGGCTGGCCATTATCTGTGTGCTTTCCTTCGCCGTTCTCGGCTGGGTGGGCACCGAGATTTACGTCAAGGCCCCGCCCATTCCGCAGAAAGTCATCAGCGCCAGCGGCGATGTGTTGTATACGGCAGAACAGGTTCAGCACGGCCAGCAGGCCTGGCTGTCGGCCGGTGGTCAGCAGCTCGGTTCGGTCTGGGGCCACGGCAGCTACCTGGCGCCAGACTGGTCAGCCGACTGGCTGCATCGCGAAGCCCTCGCACTGCGTGAGATTTGGGCGCAGCGCGAATTCGGAAAACCCTTTGCGCAATTGAACGCCGGGGAGCAAGGCCAACTGAACGGCCTGCTCAAGGTGGAAATGCGACGCAATAGCTACAGCGCCGAAACCGGGACGATCAGCTTGTCCGACGACCGTGCTGAGGCAGTACGCCAGGTCGCCGCGCATTACAACGGCTTGTTCGGCGATGAAAAATCGCTGGATGCGCTGCGCGAGCAGTATTCGATGTCGTCCGGCTCGCTGCGTCTGGCGGACGACCGGCACGCGCTGACCGCCTTCATTTTCTGGGCATCATGGGCCGCCGCCACCGACCGGCCCGGTGAAACGGATTTGAGCTATACCAGCAACTGGCCGCATGAGCCGCTGGTCGACAACACCCCCACTGCGGGTGCTGGCATCTGGTCGATCGCCAGCGTGATCCTGATGATCGGCGCGATCGTCGGCATGCTCTTCTTCCACTCGAGGCATCAGGAAGCGGGCGACCCGACGCCGCCCAAAACCGACCCGCTGTTCGATTTGAAACCCACGCCCTCGATGAAGGCCACCAAGAAGTATTTCTATGTGGTGATCGCGCTGATCCTGGCGCAGGTCGGCATGGGCATCCTCACTGCGCACTACGCGGTTGAGGGCAACAGCTTCTTCGGCATTGCGCTGGGCGACATCCTGCCCTTCACGGTCAGCCGGACCATTCATACCCAGTTTGCCGTGCTTTGGATCGCCACCGCATGGTTGGCCACCGGCCTCTACATCGCACCGGCCATTTCCGGTCATGAGCCGAAGTACCAGAAACTGGGCGTGGATGTACTGTTCTACGCGCTGCTCTTCATCGTCGCAGGCTCCACCATCACGGGCTGGCTCGGCACGCTGCAGAACATCGGCACCGACTTCAGCTTCTGGGTCGGCAACCAGGGCCTGGAATTCACCAGCATGGGGCGCGTCTGGCAAATCCTGCTGTTCATCGGCCTGCTGTTCTGGGCCACCCTGCTCGGTCGCGGCCTCTGGCCGGCACTGAAGAAACCGTCTGAAAGCCGCGGCCTGATCGCGATGGTGTTCCTGGCGGCGGTGTGCATCGGCGGCTTCTATGCCACCTCGCTGACCTGGACCCGTCTCACCCACTTCTCGATGGTCGAATACTGGCGCTGGTGGCTGGTCCACCTGTGGGTCGAGGGCTTCTTTGAAGTGTTTGCCACGGCCGTGATCGCCTTGCTGTTCACCCGCCTCGGCCTGATCCGTGCGTCGTCCGCCAACAGCGCGATCGTGATGGAAACCATCGTGTTCCTGTTCGGCGGCATCCTCGGCACCCTGCACCACCTGTACTTCACCGGCACCCCGACCGTCGTGATCGCCATCGGCGCCATGTTCTCGGCACTGGAAGTGGTCCCGCTGGCCATGATCGGCACCGAAGCCTATCGCAACTACAAGCGTTCGCAATCGGCACCCTGGGTGCAGTCCTACAAGTGGGCCATCCTGTGCTTCATCGCGGTGGGCTTCTGGAACGTGGTCGGCGCCGGCTTGCTGGGTTTTTCCATCAACACGCCGATCGCGCTGTACTACATGCAGGGGATGAACATGACGGCCGCGCACGGCCACGCCGCCCTGTTCGGCGTGTACGGGATGCTGGGAATCGGCTTGCTGCTGTTCTGCCTGCGCGGCTTGAGCGACCGCCTTGCCTGGTCGGACAAGCTGTTGAGCCCGATGTTCTGGTTGCTCAACATCGGCCTGGCCATGATGGTGTTCATGTCGCTGGTACCGGCCGGCATCTACCAGGCATGGGCCAGCATCACCCGCGGCGTCTGGTTTGCGCGTTCGCCTGAAGTGGTTCACTCGACGCTGATGGAAACCTTTGTCTGGCTGCGGGTCCCGGGCGACGTCGTGTTCTCGGTTGGCGTGCTGTTCCTGGCGCTGTTTGCCGTCAAGCTGCTCAGGGGCGGGAAGCGGGTTCCCGCACCGCTCATCGTCGGCGCGCCGCAACCGTACAAACTCTAAACGGCGGCCGCAAGGCCGGCCTCAGCGTAGACGCGGCTCGGACCGCCCGAGGCGACATTCTCGGGCGGTTCGAGTCACGTCTGGCTGCAGCCCCAAATCACACCAACTGCGCCCGCTTTGCGCGCCCT
>DASTEA010000021.1:0-6566 GCA_035710075.1 Thiobacillus sp. | reverse complement strand
GGGAGACGAAGCTGTCGATGCGCGACATGGCGGCGCGGTAGTTGCCGTCAAAGTCGGACAGCCGCGCATCCAGCGTGATAGCCGCCGCGCCGTCTGCCGCGTCCTGCAGCGTCAAGGCTTTCACGATCACGTCGGGATGCGCGGCCAGCGCTTGCCCCAGCGGCGGGAACAGCGCGTTGACGTCGAGGGGGGAACGATACAGTTGCGAGGCCAGGGCAAGCGTCTGGCCGAGCTGGTCGGGTCGGATGGCGAGTACGGGGAAGTCGCGCACGATGGCGGCATGGCGTGCGTCGCTACGTTGCACCTCGCCCTGAATCTGCAGCGACTGGTCGCGCAGATCCTGGGCATCGAGCCAATAGCTTGCGGTAAGGGTCAGTCCAATCGCGGCAACGATGCCTGCCGCCAGATTCAGGCTGCGCCGCCAGCGGAATTCGGTATGGCGTTGCAGCAGCTCGGGCGGCGCCAGATTCAACTGCACGGACTCACCCGCAATCGCCGCCAGCGGTGCGATTTCCGGGGTGGCGGCGAGGAAACCATCGGGAATGCGTAGCGCACGCGCGAGGCTGGGCAGGTCGATCAGTCGCGTGCTGAATGCGGGGTCGGCATTGAGCGGGGCCTGCGCGCTGTCGAGCTGGCCGCTGGGGTCCAGCAGCAGCACATGCAGGCGGGCTTCGCGCGGCAGGATGCGCTGGCCGGTGAGATAAAGCTGGGTCTTGGCAATTTCGTCGGCCGCATTGCCCGGCGGCTGGGTGGGCGTATCGCTGCCGATCAGGCGCGAAAAACGCAACAGGCCATTGTGGTAGTAGGACAGCCGCAGCCTGTTGTTGAGACGACACGCCAGCAGCGCGTGCGGCGCCTGCACCCGCAGCCTGGCCAGCAGGTGCTGATACGCCAGCGCCAGCGGGGCGATGCCGCACAGCGGCACCTGTTCGCGGTGCAGCACGCTGAGCCAGGGCATCAGCCATTCGGCATCGGTCAGGGCGGCCAGCAGATAACGGTCATCGCGGCGGCCGGTCGTTTCGCGGGCCTGTCGCCAGGCACCGGTGAAGCGCGCGGTGCGGAACACCTGTTTCAGCTTGCGTGCCAACAGTTCGGCGCGCGCATGTCCCTGCACGTGTGGCAGGATCTCGCTGCGGTAGTCCTCGTCCACGGTGTCGATGACCAGCAGCACCGGCAGCTGCGCGTGTTTGATCAGCACCTGGCGAAACGCTGCCAGCCCCGCGTCGCTGGCGGCAAATTCACCCAGCCAGTGCATATGGCCCGGACGCCAGTCGAGCACGCCGATCTGGCGCGGCGTGGCAAGCAGGATCAGGCGGTGGTCAAACATCATCATAACGGCAGGTTCCCGATCAGGTCGTAAACCGGCAGCAGCACCGATACGAGAATGCCGCCGAGCAGCAGACCGAGGATGGCGGTAAGCAGCGGCTCCAGCACCCGGAGGCCGTTTTCGATGGCGTCGAGCACTTCGCGGTTATAAAAATACGTCACATTGTCCAGCGCCTCGTCGAGCGCGCCGGTGGATTCGCCCACGCGCAACATGCGGATCACCAGCGGCGGGAACAGCGCCAGCGCCTGAAAACTTTCGGACAGGCCGCGGCCGTCGGCAATCTGCTGTGCTGCGCGATGGATGCCACTCGCAATCACCCGATTGCCGGCGACCATCTCGCCCGCACGCAGCGCGTCGAGCACGGTGACCCCGGAGCGGTACATCATCGCCAGGGTATTGGTGAAGCGCGACAGCGCAATTTTCTGCACGATGGGCCCGATGACGGGCAAGCGCAACTGGGTGCGGTCCCACCATTCGCGCCCCGCCTCGCTCCGCCTCACCCATAGCGGCAGTCCGATTGCCGGCGCCAGTATCAGCAGCAGCGCGATCAGCCAGTACGAACGCAGTGCATTCGATATCGCCATCAGAATCAGGGTCGGCAGTGGCAGCACCACCCCCATGGTTTCGACCAGGGAGAGCACCTGTGGCACCAGATACACCAGCAAGAAAAGGATGGCTGCGCCGACAACGGCCAGCACCATGGCCGGATAGACCATCAGGCGTTTGGCCTTGGCGGCGACTTCTTCCTGCCACTTGAGTGATTCGGCCAAGCGGTCGAATACGGCATCCAGCAGGCCGGTCTGCTCGCCCGCGCGCACGCTGTGAACGAACACGGCGCCAAATACTGCCGGGTGCGCGGCGAGTGCCTGTGACAGCACCTTGCCACCCTCCAAGTCCTCCAGCAGCGCAGTCAGCACATCGCGAAAGCCGCGTTTTTCCATGGTGTCGCGCAGGTCGCGCAAGCCGTCGAGCAGGGGAATCCCAGCCCGGGTGATGTAGCGCATGTGGATGCAGAAGGTAACCAGATCGCGCCGGGTGATGCGTTCGCGGCCGCTGGGGGCGTACTGGCGCGAAAGCTCGGACAGCGTGATGAGGTCGAGCCCCATGCGTTTCAGGCGCAGCTCGAGGTCGACGTCGTTGACGGCCGACAAGGTGCCCCTGGCGGTGCGGCCGCTGTGGTCGATGGCGCGGTAGTCGAAGAAGGGCATGGTTCTAGGCTTGCCTCGCTACGGACGGCAAAAATAACGCGAATCCCATCTCACACCCGCCCCGTCAAATCCACCACCCGCGCCACTTCCGCCAGCGAGGTCACGCCATCGAGCACGCGCTTGACGCCGTCTTCAGCCAGCGGGTGATAGCCGTGATCGAGCGCGGCGCGGCGGATTTCGTGCAGCGGCGCGTGGTTGGCGACCAGTTCGTCCAGCTCGGGATCCATCCGCAACAGCTCGATCAGCGCCAGACGGCCTTTGTAGCCTTTGTTGCTGCACGCCGGACAGCCGGTGGCGCGGTAGATCTGCGGCGGCTGGACAGGATCGACACCGAGGATGAGCGACTCGTGTTCGTCCGGCGTATAGGCTTCCCTGCAGTGCGGGCAGAGTTTGCGCACCAGCCGCTGCGCGATGACACCGATGATGTTGCCGGACAGAATGCCGGGCTGGATGCCGATGTCCATCAGGCGCGGAAACACGCCGAGTGCGGAGTTGGTGTGCAGGGTGGTGAACACCTGGTGGCCGGTCATGGCGGCGCGAAAGGCCATTTCGGCGGTGTCCTTGTCGCGGATTTCGCCGACCAGGATGATGTCGGGGTCCTGTCGCATGATCGAGCGGATGCCGTTGGCGAAGTCGAGCTTCAGCGTTTCGTTGACCGAGCTCTGGCGCATCAGGGTGACCGGGTATTCGACCGGGTCTTCCAGCGTCATGATGTTGACGGTCTCGTTGTTGAGGTGAGACAGCATCGAATACAGCGTGGTGGTCTTGCCGGAGCCGGTCGGCCCGGTGACGACCAGGATGCCTTCCGGCCGAGCCATCATCAGTTTCAGTTCGCGCAGCGCATTGTCGGTGAAGCCCATCTGCGCCAGCGGCATGATGGATTTTTCGCGGTCGAGGATGCGCAGAACCAGATTTTCGCCGTGGATGCCCGGCTGCGAAGACACGCGGAAGTCGATCGGACGGCCGTTCAGGGTTAGCGACATGCGGCCATCCTGTGGCGCGCGCGTCTCGGCGATGTTCATTCCAGACATCACCTTCAGGCGAACCAGGATCCCCGGCCAGTAGGTCTTGTGCAGGCTGCGGACCTGTTCGAGCACGCCGTCGATGCGGTAGCGGATGCGCAGGAAGGCGTGCTCGGGCTCGAAGTGGATGTCGGAGGATTCGCGCTTGACCGCGTCGGTGAGCAGCGCGCCGACCAGCCGCACCACCGGCTGGGTGTATTCCTCGGTGTCGGGGTTGAGGCTGGCGTAGTCGACCTCGCCGGTCTCGATCTCGCGCAGGATGCCGTCGAGCGAGAGGTCAAAGCCGTAGAACTTGTCGATGCATTCCAGCAGCTGCGCCTCGCCTGCCAAAAGCGTGTCGATTTCCAAGTGGCCGCCGAGCGCGGCTTTCAGCTGATCGAGCGCGACCACGTTGAACATGTCGGTGGCCGCCAGCGTCAGCACGTTGCGCGCGGCGTCATGCGCAATCGGCAGCAGATGATGGCGGCGGGCGAATTCCTCGGGCACCAGCTGTAGCGCTTCGGGGTCGGCCACCACCTGGGCGAGATCGATGCCCTGGCTGCCGAGTGCGTTGGCGAGCTGGTCGCGCAGCACCGCCTCGGTCATGAAGCCCAGCGCGGCCAGTTGGCGGCCGATCGGCAGGCCGGTCGCTTTCTGTTCCTTGAGGCCGATGCGCAGCTGGTCGAGGGTGATGAGTCCCTGTGCAACCAGGGTTTCGCCCATGCGGAGTTTTTTGCGGCGCTCCATCTTTTCTGTTGCCATGGTGTTTCAGGGGGCCGGCTTGAGCTGGCGAATACGCGCCTCGGCCTGGGCGCGGTCGAAGCGGTGCGCGCCGTCGCCGGCGAGCGCTTTCTCGTAATACGTGAGTGCGGCCGGGATCTCGCGCAGCTGGTCGAGGCTGACCGCCAGGTTGAAGGCGTAATCGCCGTTATCCGGCGCACCGCGCCAGGCCTCGAAGTAGGCCGCTTGGGCGTCATTCCAGCGCGCCTGCTCGGCGTACAGATTGCCGAGCGTCTGGTAAAGCTGCGGGCTGGGATCGCGTTCAATCAATGTTTTCAGGCGGCTTTCGGCCGCCTGGCCGTCGGTGTTGCCGAGCAGGTCGAGCAAGGCACCCTGGGCGGCGGCATTGCGCGGGTCGAGCTCGAGCACGTCTCGATACAGGCGCTGCGCGTCTGCTTCGCGGTTTTGCAGGCCGGCGATCGCCGCCAGCCCCAGCAGCGCATCCACATTGCGTACGCGTGCGGCGGCCTGGGTGTAGAGCCGCTGCGCTTCAGTCAGCGCACCGCGCTGATAGGCCGCGTAGGCCTGGTTGAGCAGGGTCGTTTGTGCGTCGGGCTGGAATAGCGGTAGCGCGGCAGGCGGCGGTGCGGCGTTGCCTGAGGGATGGCGTGCACGCGGGGTGCTGCGGGCAGGCGGCGGCGAGGCAGCGGCGGGAGCCGCGGCAGCCACATGCGGCTGTGGCCAAGGTGCGGCAGGCAAGGCGGCAGATTGCGGTTCGAGCGGGGCGGGACCGATGGGCGTGGCGGGGGCAGCCGCAGGCGCTGCGACGTTGGCAGGCGCGCGATCGACAGCCGCCGGCGGCTGCAGGGCAAAGTAGAGATAGACGCCGTAACCCAGCGCGATCAGCGCCGCCAGCAGGGCGGTGAGCGGCACCAACGAGAGTTGAGGCCAGCGGAAAGCCGGCGTGCGGCATGGCTCGGGGGAGCGTCCACTGCTGCCGAACAGCAGGGTCGGCGGCGCCGCCCATTCGGGCGCCTGGGCCGTGCCGGATGCGGACAGGGGCTCCAGTTCGAGATCACGCTCATCCCGGTTGCCGGCCGCGGACTTGTCCGCATTGGCGGCTTCGGCCTGCTTCAGGGCCTTGAGCAGCAGGCTCAAGGGCTGCTCCGTACGCTGCTGGGAAGCAGACGCTGGAACTGTCGCAGCTCATCGCTTTCCAGGGTGGGACTGGACACCACGATGGGTCGCAGAAAGATCACCAGTTCGGTCTGGCTGTTGGTGCGCTCATGCTGGCCGAACACGGCGCCGATCCCTTGCGGGCGCGACAGACCGGGAATGCCGTCACGGGCGTTGTTGGTGTCGTCCTGGATCAGGCCGCCGAGGATCACGGTCTGGCCGCTCTGCACCTGCAGCAGCGATTCCATTTCGCGCACCTGAATGACGGGAATCGCATTGCTTACGCCGGCATTGCTGAGGTCTGGATTGGGGTCGATCGCCTCGCCGACTTGACGGGAAATGGTGGGTCGTACCGTCAACGAGACCATGCCGTTGTCATTGATCTGCGGCAACACCGTCATCACGATCCCTACGGGAACGGTGTGTGCTGTTGTCGTGAAGGTGGCCGGCTGAAGAACCGAACCCGTAGACGAAAGTGTCCCTTGTTGTGACTGAACTGAAAAGTAAACCAGATTGTTGACCACCTTAAGAATGGCGGTCTGATTGTTCAGCGCCATAAGTTTTGGACTGGAGAGCACTTTGGTGTTGCCAAATGATTCCAGCAGATCAATTGCGGCTTTGAAGCCATTGCTGCCCGTGTTGGTGTAGGTGGCCTGAATGAAAGGGGTCAGCGCGCCCGCGAAGGCGTTGGTGCCGCCGCCGAGGGTGTTGATGGTCCAGCCGCCCGCCCCTGCTGCGAGCGTTTTCGACCAGTCGATGCCGGCGCGGTATTGATCCTTGAGACTGACCTCGACGATGGTGGCCTCGATCAGCACCTGGCGTTGCGCCGACTGCATCACGCGGTCGAGGTATTGCTGCACCAGTTCATGCTGCTTGGCTGTGCCTAGCACGGTGACGGTGCCCGCCACCGGGTTGACGGCGACATCATGCTTGCCATCGCCAAGGGGCTGGTTGGCGAACGCGGCGCTGAACAGGTTGGCAGCGCCCGCCCCCGCCTTGCTGGCGGCTTCCGCTTGCGAAACGCGCTCGGCGCGCGCGATTTTCTCGGCGTCCAGCCGCGCGGCTTTTTCGTCGATGCTCTGGGTGACTTCGCGGGTGCCTGCAAGCATGGTCCGGATGTTGTTGGCCAGCACG
>DASTEA010000020.1:0-2557 GCA_035710075.1 Thiobacillus sp. | reverse complement strand
GTAGTTGGGACCGAAATCGACGGTTTCCTTGTCGAGGTCGGCCAGCAGCTCGTGCGCGATTTTCGACATGCGCACTTCGGTGTAACGCATCGCCGCCGCGTTGTCGCCGTCCACCGAGCCGAAGTTGCCCTGGCCGTCGATCAGCGGGTAGCGCAGCGAGAAGTCCTGCGCCATCCGCACCATGGTGTCGTACACCGCGGTGTCGCCGTGCGGGTGGTATTTACCGATGACGTCGCCGACCACGCGGGCCGACTTCTTGTAAGCCTTGTTCCAGTCGTTGCCCAGCTCGTTCATCGCGAACAGCACGCGGCGATGTACAGGCTTCAGGCCATCGCGCACATCCGGTAGCGCGCGTCCCACGATCACGCTCATGGCGTAATCGAGATACGAACGCCGCATCTCGTCTTCGAGACTGACCGGGAGGGTTTCCTTGGCAAACTGTTCCATAACCGGCTTTTTATTGACTTAAAGCCCGCGATTTTAGCATGGTCGCCCGCGTCGCCAGCCTTTGCCAAACTGCAGCCAAACAGTGAGAATGCTGACCACCATGAAAGCCCCTGCCGATCTCCTTCTCCTGCCGCAATGGGTGGTGCCCGTCGAACCGCCTGGTGGCGCCCTGGCCGACCATGCCGTCGTGGTCCAGGACGGTCGGATTCTCGACGTGCTGCCAGCCGCCGCCGCCCAGGCACGTTATGACGCCGCGCAAACGCTCGTTCTGCCTACCCACGCCCTGATCCCGGGCCTGATCAACCTGCACGGCCACGCCGCGATGTCGCTGTTGCGCGGCTTTGCCGACGACCTGCCGCTGATGGCCTGGCTCAACGAGCACATCTGGCCAGCCGAGAAACAACACGTTTCCGAAGCCTTCGTGCGTGACGGCACCCTGCTCGCCGCCGCCGAAATGCTGGCGTGCGGCGTCACCTGCTGCAACGACATGTATTTCTTCCCGCAGGCCGCGGGCGAAGCCTTCTTGCAGGCCGGGATGCGCGCCACCCTCGGCATGATGGTGCTGGAATTTCCCAGCGCCTACGCGTCGGATGCCGACGACTATCTGGCCAAGGGACTCGCCATGCGCGATACGCTCAAGGACGAGCCGCTGCTCAGCTTCGCCTTCGCCCCGCATGCGCCCTACACCGTCGCCGACGCCACCTTCGGCCGCATCAACACCCTGGCCGAACAGCTCGGCCTGCCCATCCACATCCACATCCACGAAACCGCCGACGAAATCCGCGACAGCCTGAAGCAACACGGGCTGCGCCCGCTGGAACGGCTGGCGCGGCTGGGCCTCTTGGGCCCGAACTTCATCGGCGTCCACGCGGTGCACGTGAACGACGCCGAAATCGATTTGCTGGCGCAGCACGGCTGCCATGTGGCGCACTGCCCCACCTCGAACCTGAAACTCGCGTCCGGCATCGCGCCGGTGACCCAATTCACCGCAGCCGGCGTCAATCTCGGCTTCGGCACCGACGGCGCCGCCAGCAACAACCGCCTCGACATGTTCGCCGAGATGCGCCTGGCCGCCCTACTGGCCAAGGGCGCCAGTGGCGACGCCGCCGCCCTCCCCGCCGCCGCCGCGCTCAAGGCCGCCACGCTGGACGCGGCCTGCGCGCTCAACCTCGACAGCCGGATCGGCAGCATCGTCCCCGGCAAGCGCGCCGACCTGGTCGCCGTCGACCTCAACAACCTGTCCGGCCAGCCGGTGTTTGACCCCGTCTCGCTCCTGGTTTACGTTGCCGGACGCGAGCACGTCACCCATGTGTGGATCGACGGCAAGCTGAAACTGAATAACCGCTGTCTGGTCGGTCTGGATACCGACGACCTGGCCGCCCGCGCCGCCTACTGGCGCACCAAACTCACTGCATGAGGTTTTTGATGAGCAACGTCGACGCCGCCGAAATCGCCAAGTTTTCCGAACTCGCCCACCGCTGGTGGGACCCGAACTCCGAGTTCAAGCCACTGCATGAAATCAACCCGCTGCGCCTGAAGTGGATCGACACGCTGGCGCAGCTCGACGGCAAGAAAGTGCTCGACGTCGGCTGCGGCGGCGGCATCCTGGCCGAGGCGATGGCGGGCGCCGGCGCCAGCGTCAGCGGCATCGACCTGTCGGACAAGGCGCTCAAGGTCGCCAGGCTGCATCTGTTCGAATCAGGCCAAAGCGTCGACTACCAGCTGGTTTCGGCCGAAGACTACGCCGACCAGCACGCGGGCGAATTCGACGTCGTCACCTGCATGGAAATGCTCGAACACGTGCCCGATCCGGCTTCCGTCGTCGCCGCCTGCGCGCGCCTGGTCAAGCCCGGCGGCTGGGTGTTCTTCTCCACCCTCAACCGCAATGCCAAGAGCTATCTGTTCGCCATCATCGGCGCCGAGTACATCCTCAAGATGCTGCCGCGCGGCACCCACGACTACGCCAAGTTCATCCAACCCGCCGAACTATCCCGCATGGCGCGCGAAGCCGGGCTCGACACCGAGGAACTGATCGGCATGACCTACAACCCGCTGACCAAGGTCTACAAGCTGGAAGCGGACACCGACGTCAACTACCTGCTGGCGACCC
>DASTEA010000019.1:0-2945 GCA_035710075.1 Thiobacillus sp. | reverse complement strand
CCCACGCCGGCGTCCTGCTCGCCGGGCTGGAGCACCTCGACGCGCGCTACGTCAAGGCGGTCGGCTATGCGACCAAGGCGCCGCGTGCCACGCGCCCGAACATGGTGCTGCTGATCGACGTGGCGTCGGACGACGAAGTCGTGGTGGGGGAAGCCGCCTCGCGCATCGTGCGCATCGCCAACACGCGCGGCGGCGAAGGCTTCATCGCGGCGTCGGCAGATGCGCGCAGGAAATTCTGGCTCGACCGCGCCCGCACCGCCGCCATCGCGGCGCACACCAATGCCTTCAAGATCAACGAGGACGTGGTGATTCCGCTGCCGCGCCTGGGCGACTACACCGATGGCATCGAGCGCATCAACATCGAGCTGTCGATCACCAACAAGCTGAAGCTGCTCGATGCGCTGGCCGAGTTCTTCAGCGCGCCCCAGCTACCGTTGCTGGAAGACGACGACACCGTCGCAGACCCGCTGCAGGTGGAGGAAAAACAGGCCCACGCACGCGCGCTGATCACCACCGTCCGCGCGCGCTGGGCCGAGTACCTGGCCGACCTCGACGCGCCGTTCTCCCTGCCTGCCGATGCCCCGCTCTCCGCTCCCGCCTCAGCGCTCACCGTCTTCACCGCGTTGCGCGACAAGCACATTCGCGTGTCTTGGAAGCGCGAAGTGCGGCGCGAGCTGCACCAGCTGTTCATCGGCCGTGAATACCTTCCGGTGCTCGACGCCTGCGACCGCATCCACAAGGACGTCCTGAAAAGCCGCGTGTTCGTGGCGCTGCACATGCACGCCGGCGACGGCAACGTGCACACCAACATCCCGGTCAACTCAGACGACTACGTCATGCTGCAGACCGCCAACGCCGTGGTCGCACGCATCATGAAACTCGCCACCGATCTTGGCGGGGTGATTTCGGGCGAGCACGGCATCGGCCTGACCAAGCTGGAGTTTCTCGACGCCGCGACGATTGCGACCTTTGCCGACTACAAGAAAAAGGTCGACCCC
This sequence comes from Thiobacillus sp., assembly GCA_035710075.1. Lineage (GTDB taxonomy): Bacteria > Pseudomonadota > Gammaproteobacteria > Burkholderiales > Thiobacillaceae > Thiobacillus. The sequence goes on along the minus strand of DASTEA010000019.1, from coordinate 1,947 downwards.
GCGCACCATTTCAACAAGGGCAAGCTGCTGCCCGGCGCGGATCTGCGCAATGCCTACACGCCGTCGTTCAGCCTGCTGGAAGCCGAGTCGATCATTCTCGAAGCCTCCGAGACGGGCGCCATCGCCGACTCGATCAAGGACTGCCTGCGCTGCGGCAAGTGCAAGCCGGTGTGCAACACCCACATTCCGCGCGCCAACCTGCTGTACTCGCCGCGCAACAAGATCCTCGCGACCTCGCTGCTGATCGAAGCGTTCCTGTATGAAGAGCAGACCCGGCGCGGCGTGTCGCTCAAGCACTTCGAAGAGTTCAGCGACGTCGCCGACCACTGCACCATCTGCCACAAGTGCAAGAATCCCTGCCCGGTCGACATCGACTTCGGCGACGTCTCGATCGCCATGCGCAACCTGCTGCGCAAACAGGGCAAGAAGACATTCAATCCCGGCACCTGGGCGTCGATGGCATTTCTGAATGCGACCGACCCCGCCACCATCAAGGCGCTGAGGAAGCCGCTGATCGAGTGGGGCTATGCCGCGCAGCGCGCGGGGCACACGCTGTTCAAGCGCATGGGACTGATCCAGGCGCAGACGAAAAATCCGCCAGCAAGCCTGGGCAGACCCAAGCTGGTCGCGCAGGTCATTCATCTGGTCAACAAGCCGATGCCCGGCGGGCTGCCGAAGAAAACCTCGCGCGCGCTGCTGGGGCTGGAAGATGCGTCGATCGTGCCGATCCTGCGCAACCCGGCCAAGCTTTCAGACGATGCCGACGCGGTGTTCTACTTTCCGGGCTGCGGCTCGGAACGGCTGTTCTCGCAGGTGGGGCTCGCCACCCAGGCGATGCTGTTCGAGCTCGGCGTGCAAACCGTGCTGCCGCCCGGCTACCTGTGCTGCGGCTACCCGCAGACTTCGGGCGGCCAGGCCGACAAGGGCGAAGCGATCACCGCACAGAACCGGGTGCTGTTCCACCGCGTGGCCAACACGCTGAACTATCTCGACATCAAGACCGTGATCGTGTCGTGCGGCACCTGCATGGACCAGCTGCTGAAATACGAATTCGAGAAGATCTTCCCCGGCTGCCGCCTGCTCGACATCCACGAATACCTGATGGAAAAAGGCGTCAAGCTCGACGGAATGAGTGGTGAAAAATACCTCTACCACGACCCCTGCCACACGCCGATGAAAACCCACGCGCCGATGAAAGTCGCCAACGCGCTGCTCGGCGGTGGGGTCTCCTTGTCCGACCGCTGCTGCGGTGAATCCGGCACGCTCGCCGTCACCCGCCCGGACATCTCCACCCAGATCCGCTTCCGCAAGGAAGAGGAAATCCGCGCCGGCGTCGCCGCGCTCGGCACAGGCACGCAACCGGTCAAGCTCCTCACCAGCTGCCCGTCGTGCCTGCAGGGGCTGGCACGCTACAGCGACGACACCGGCACCGAGCCGGATTACATCGTGATCGAACTGGCGAAGAAACTGCTCGGCGAGAACTGGATGGCGAGCTACCTCGCCAGGGTCGGTAACGGCGGTATCGAGCGCGTGCTGCTTTGAGCTGTCCGCTGTGTGCCACAGCCGGCGGCACTCTGCTGTGGCAGGACGACTTCTGTCGCGTGGTGCGCGCCGACGAGCCGGATTACTCCGGCTTTCTGCGCGTCATCCTGAATGCCCACGTCAGGGAAATGACCGACTTGCCGGCGGACGATCAAGCGACCTTGATGCGCGTGGTGCTGGCGACCGAAGCCGCGCTGCGCGAGGTGATGGCGCCCGACAAGATCAATCTCGCCTCGCTCGGCAACGTGGTGCCGCATCTGCACTGGCATGTGATTCCACGTTTTACGGATGACCCGCATTTCCCCAATCCGGTGTGGGGCGCAAAACAGCGCGACACACCGCACGCGGCGCCCGGAAATCTGGATGCCCGGCTCGCCGCCTCGCTCCACCCGCAAGGGGTAGGCC
>DASTEA010000018.1:0-3005 GCA_035710075.1 Thiobacillus sp. | reverse complement strand
GGTGACGGTATCCGCCACGCTGCCGGGCGCGGCGCCTTCACAGATGGAAACCGAGGTCGCGCGCAAGATCGAGAATGCCGTCGCCACGCTGCAAGGGATCAAGCACATCTACACCAAGGTGCAGGACGGCACCGCCACTGTCACCATCGAATTCCGTCTGGAAAAACCCACGCAGGAGGCGGTGGACGATGTGCGCGACGCGGTATCGCGCATCCGCGCCGATCTGCCGGGGGATTTGCGCGATCCCTTGATCTCGAAAGCGAATCTGGCCGGATCGCCGATCCTGACTTATACCGTCGCATCGAGCCGCATGGATGACGAGGCCTTGTCCTGGTTTGTCGACAACACGGTCACCAAACGCTTGCTCAGCGTGCGCGGTGTGGGTGCAGTGTCGCGTGTGGGCGGCGTCAGCCGCGAAGTGCGCGTGGAGCTCGATCCGGCCCGGCTGCTGGCGCTGAACGCAACCGCAGCCGACATTTCGCGTCAATTGCAGCAGATTCAGCAGGAAGCCTCAGGCGGGCGCACCGACGTGGGCGGGGCGGAACAGTCAGTGCGCACCGTTGCCACGGTCGAGTCGGCCGACGAGCTGGCACGCATGGACATCGTGCTTTCCGATGGCCGGCGCGTGCGGCTTGATCAGGTGGCCACCGTCAGCGATACCGTGGCTGAACAGCGCGCGGCGGCGCTGCTCAATGGCAAGCCCGTGGTCGGCTTCGAAATTGTGCGCAGCCGGGGTGCGGGCGAAGTCGAAGTGGCCGACGGCGTGCGGGCCGAACTGGCCAGGCTCAAAACCGCCCATCCCGACATCACCATCACCGAGGCCTTCAATTTTGTCGATCCGGTGCAGGAAAACTTCGACGGCTCGATGGCGCTGCTGGTCGAGGGGGCCATCCTTGCGATCATCGTGGTGTGGTTCTTTCTGCGTGACTGGCGCGCCACGCTGGTTTCCGCCACCGCGCTGCCGCTGTCGATGATTCCGGCCTTTGCCGTGATGCACCTGATGGGCTTCACGCTCAATGTGGTCACGCTGCTTTCGCTGTCGCTGGTCGTCGGCGTTCTGGTGGACGATGCCATCGTCGAGATCGAGAACATCATCCGCCATCTGCGCATGGGCAAAACGCCGTATCAGGCGGCAATGGAAGCGGCCGACGAGATTGGCATGGCGGTGATCGCCACCACCTTCACGCTGATCGCGGTGTTTCTGCCCACCGCATTCATGAGCGGCATAGCGGGCAAATTCTTTGTGCAATTTGGCTGGACAGCGGCGATTGCGGTGTTCTTCTCGCTGGTCGTGGCGCGCATGCTCACACCGATGATGGCGGCCTATTTTCTGAAACCACCGCAGCGGGCTCATGCCGAACCTTACTGGATGGGGTTCTACCTGCGCTGGGCGGCATGGTGTCTGAAGCACCGCGCGATCACCCTGCTCGCGGCGGCTGGCTTCTTTTTCGGTTCCTTCGCCCTGGTGCCGTTGCTGCCTACCGGATTCCTGCCGCCGGACGACTTGTCGCAAACGCAGGTGTACCTCGCGCTGCCGCCGGGCAGCACCTTCAAGGAAACGCTGGCTGTTGCCGAGCAGGCGCGTGAAATCGTGCAACAGCATCCGCACGTGAAAATGGTCTATACGGCAGTGGGCGGCGGCGCCGCAGGCTCCGACCCGTTCATGCCGCGCGGGGCGGCCGAGGTGCGCAAGGCGACCTTGACGATCAACATGACGCCGCGTTCGCAACGAGGCGGGATCACCAAACAGACGGTGGAAGGCGAATTGCGCGAAGCCCTGAGCGCACTTCCCGGCACGCGCGTGACAGTCGGCTTTGGCGGATCGAGCGAAAAATACATTCTGGTGCTGGCGAGCGAAAACGGCCAGACACTGGCCGAGCATGCGCGCACGGTCGAGCGCGAACTGCGCACCCTTCCCGGAATCGGCAACGTCACCACCAGCGCCAGCCTGGTTCGCCCAGAACTCGTCGTGCGGCCGGACTTCGAGAAAGCCGCGAACCTGGGCGTGACCTCGGCATCGATTGCTGACACGCTGCGCATCGCAACGGCGGGCGACTACGACCAGGGCCTGGCCAAGCTCAATCTTTCCCAGCGGCAGGTGCCTATCGTCGTCAAGTTGCCGCCCGGCGCGCGCCAGGATATGGCGCTGCTGGAGCGCATGACAGTCCCTGGCAAACACGGCCCGGTGATGATCGGCAATGTCGCCTCGCTCAACATCGACAGCGGCCCGGCCGAGATCGACCGCTATGACCGGCAACGCAACATCAACTTCGAGATCGAGCTGAACCAGCAGCCGCTGGGATCGGTGGAAAGCCAGGCCACGGCGCTGCCCAGCATCAGAAACCTGCCGCCCGGTGTGACGCAGACCACGATAGGCGACGCCGAAGCGATGAACGAACTGTTCGCCAGTTTTGGCCTGGCGATGCTGACCGGGGTGCTGTGCATTTACATCGTGCTGGTGATGCTGTTCAAGGGCTTCGTTCAGCCCGCAACCATACTGGCCGCGCTGGTGTTGTCCGTTCCGGGTGCCTTTCTGGCGCTGTTCATCACCGGTACCGCGCTGTCGATGCCGTCGGTGATCGGGCTGGTCATGTTGATGGGAATTGCCACCAAGAACTCGATCCTGTTGATTGACTACGTCGTTCTGGCGCGCCGCGACCATGGCCTGAACCGCTGGGACGCGCTGCTGGATGCCTGCCGCAAACGGGCAAGGCCGATTGTGATGACCACCGTGGCGATGGGTGCAGGCATGCTGCCGATCGCCATCGGTCTAGGTACCGACCCGAGCTTTCGTGCGCCGATGGCCATCGTCGTCATTGGCGGCTTGATCACTTCAACCTTCCTCAGCTTGCTGGTCATCCCGGTCGTATACACCTTGGTGGATGACATGATTGCTTGGGGGCGGCGTTTTTTCCGCCCAGCGCAACCGGCGCCGGAATCATCGACGGGTTTGTAGGAGCTCATAAAAACGGCCAGGCGAACCTGGCCGTTTGTCCTGCCGGAGC
>DASTEA010000017.1:0-9857 GCA_035710075.1 Thiobacillus sp. | reverse complement strand
AAGGTGGCGTTCGTCGGCAAGGGCATCTGCTTTGATACGGGCGGCCACAACTTGAAGCCCGCCAAGTACATGCAGGGCATGCACGAGGACATGAACGGTTCGGCGGTGGTGCTCGGCATCCTCGCCGCCGCATCGAAAATGAATCTGCCGGTCGTGCTGGAAGGCTGGGTTGCGCTCGCCGAAAACCACATCAGCCCGCAGGCCTACCGGCAGAATGAAGTGATCACGGCCTTGAACGGCACCACCATCGAAGTCGTCCACACCGACGCCGAAGGCCGCATGGTGCTGGCCGATACGCTCACCCTGGCGGCCAAGGGCAAGCCCGACCTCATCGCCGACTTCGCCACGCTGACCGGCTCCATGCACTATGCGCTCGGCAGCCGCATGTCCGGCGTGTTCGCCACTTCCAGCGCGCTCGCGCACCAGGCCTCGCGCGCCGCGATATCAAGCGGCGAGCGCATCGTCGTCTTCCCCTATCCGGAAGATTACGACAGCAGCCTCGATTCGATGGTGGCCGACGTCAAGCAGTGCAGCATGGAAGGCGAGGCCGACCACATCCTCGCCACCCGTTTCCTGTCGCGATTCGTCGGCGATACGCCGTGGCTGCACATGGACCTGTCGGGCCACAGCTGCAAGGGCGGGCTGGGCGCAGTGATGAGCGACGCCAACGGTTTTGGCGTGGCGTGGGGGATCGCATTGCTGGAGGGGGTGCACGGGTGATTTGCCGGCCATGATCGACAGCCGGCGCGTTTGAATTCGGGTTTGGGGAAAACGGGCAGCAATATTTGTGTGCCCCATTTTCCCCATGGCTTACAGACAGCGTCTGCGAACCTTGATCGCCTGGCTCGGCCGGGTTAATCGCCGACACGAGGGCGGCGTATCAATCATTAGTCACGGTGCTTGTTTTTGTGATGACCGCGGTGCTTGCCGTTGTCGCTGGGGTGCCGGTCGTGATTGACATAGACCACCTCTTTTTCGACGAGGACTTCCCTGGTCACTACATTGGTGGTTGTCGTCTTGTTGCCGCTGGTCGCAATGGCGGCACCTGCGGCACCACCCAGGGCGCCGCCGATGATCGCGCCACTTTGGCCGCCCAGGGCCGAACCCACACCAGCCCCGGCGCCGCCGCCGATGGCTCCCCCGACGATTGCTTTAGTATCGGCGGCAAAGGCGGGCGCCGCGAAGGCGGCCAGAGCGACGAGAACGAGTATTTGCTTGCGTGCCATGATGATCCTCTCAAGTGAAGGGTGAATTCCCGAGACGGAATATGCAAGACCCGTGCCGGATGGCTAAGCGTCTGAATTGTCATGCGATGACAACGGTGGGGGGCGATGCGGGGGTGACGCATTGCGGCACCCCCTGACGAAATAGGGCAATTTTCAGTGCAGGCTGCCTGCGCATCATGGTGGGCCCGCTGTCGGTGAGGGGGCGGAAATGCGGGCACGCTTTGGCCCGGTGCCCCACAATCCGATCGGTGCAAGGATGGTCAAGACGCATGGCAACGACTCATGAGCTGGACACGATATTCTGCTTTTCTGACGATACCCTGCTGGTGATCGACAAGCCCAGCGGCCTGCTTGCGGTGCCGGGGCGTGGATTGCCTGAGTGCGCGGGTGCAGGCCCGCTACCCCGACTGGACATGGCCGCCACCTCGGGATTGTTGGTGATGGCGCGCAGCGCGAACTCTCCAAAGCATTCGCCGCGCGCGCGGTGGGGACGCACTATATTGCCGTTGTGGCCGGCCGGCTGGAGGCGTTGAAGGGCTAGTGGCGCGACCTTTCCTTATTGTTTCCGCAAAATATCGCCGGCCCAGCTTAGTGCGGCCGAAACCGTAGGAAATCCGACGGTGCTGGTGAGGAGGACGATGGCATGGTAAACCTCGTCGGCGCTTGCCCCGTTTTCGATCGCTCTTCTGACATGGCTGTGAACGGCCCCTTCGGAATGGATTGCGATCGCCGCGGCGAGCTGGATAAGGTTCGCGGTCTTCTCATCGAGCGGCCCCTGTTTTTTGAGAACCTTGCCGAGATCTTCAACCGCATCGATGAATGCCTGGTGCGCTTTTTTCTCGAACAGGTAATGTTCGGGAAGTTTTTCCTTTGACATAAGATCCTCCAGATTCGGCTGCTGAAAGTTCACTTTAGCCAACCCCACGCTGTTCGAAATCAGAACGAGGCTTTGGCAATTAAAGTGTCTGTGCGCCGCTTCCAATTTCGAATGAAAACCGCTGCTGACCATGACATCGAATCCTGCCTGCTCGGCTATCGAGCCGCTCTACGCGGATGACACCCTGGTGGTGCTCGACAAGCAAAGCGGTCTTTTGGCCGTGCCGGGGCGTGGCGCCGACAAGCAGGACTGCCTCGCCTCGAGGGTGCAGGCGCGCTATCCCGACGCCCTGATCGTGCACCGTCTGGACATGGCCACCTCCGGGCTGATGGTGATGGCGCGCGGCGCCGCGGCACAGCGCGAACTTTCCATGGCCTTCGCCGCGCGCGCGGTTTGTAAGCGCTACATCGCGGTCGTGGCCGGCCGGCTGGAAGCGTCGCCGCAAGGCTGGGGCATCATCGATCTTCCCATCGTCGTCGACTGGCCCAACCGACCCTTGCGGATCGTCGATCACACCCACGGCAAGCCGAGCCTCACCCGCTGGCGGGTGCTGGGGTATAACGAAACCGGCAGCAGCACTCGCGTCGAACTTGAACCCGTCACCGGGCGCTCGCACCAGTTGCGCGTTCACCTGCGCGAACTTGGCCACCCCATCCTCGGCGACGCCCTGTATGCACCGCCCGCCGTGCAGTCCATGGCCAAGCGCTTGTTGTTGCACGCCTGCGCGCTGAGCTTTGCGCACCCGCTGACGGGAAACGCGCTGGCGTTCGAGCGTCCGCCGCCCTTTTGACGGCGAGCGTGATGCCGCTTCAGCGTGTCCTCAGCACCGCGGCCCGGGGCACCACCAGCCGCACGTAATCGAGCGCTTCATAGTTGCGGATTTGGGTCGGGCCGGCGGGGGCCACGTCGACGTAGGCGGGGAAATCCTCGGCCGCCAGCCCGCGCCGGCCGGCATAGGTCTCGCAGACATGCACCGGGATGCCGTCGTCGCGGCTGAGGCTTTCCGCAATCTGGTGGATCGCCTCGTTGCCGGCGCGTTTTCCGGCCTGCAGGGCAAACATTTCCTGGCCGTGCGTCACCAGCGCCATCGGCAGGCCGGGGTGGCGCGCCTTCAGGCGTTGCGCAGCCTGCTTCACCCAGGGCAGCGCCACCTCCAGCGCGCCCGGGTCGCGGTCGACGATTTCAAACACCACCCCGGCGGGCGCCACCGGGTGCGCCAGCAGTTCGTCCAGGGTGAGCGGCGCGGCGGCGGCTGGCCCGGCCAGGGCAATCAGCGCGATCCAGAAGGGCAGCAAACGCTTGAGCATTGAATTCATGATGTTCGAAGCCACGATAGGTGTTGATCCGCCCCGCACACGTCAGTCGAGGAGCAGTTGCGGCAGCAGCAGACTGATTTGCGGAATGTAGGTGATCATGATCAGGAACACCAGCAGGACCGATAGCCACGGCAGTGCCGCCCGGGTGACCTGCACCAGACTCATGCCGGTGATGCCGCTGGTGACGAACAGGTTCAATCCCACAGGCGGCGTGATCATTCCGATCTCCATGTTGACCACCATGATGACGCCGAGGTGGATCGGATCGATGCCGAGCTGGGTGGCGATCGGGAAGAAGATCGGCGCCAGGATCAGGATGATGCCGGTGGGCTCCATGAAGTTGCCCGCCACCAGCAGGATGAGGTTGACCACGACCAGGAACATCCACGGCGCCATGCCGGCGGCGACGATGTGCTCCGCGATCAGTTGGGGGATGCGTTCGGTGGTCAGGACATGGGCAAACAGCAATGCGTTGGCGACGATGAACATCAGCATCACGGTCGTCTTGCCGGATTCCATCAGCACCCCGGGCAACTGGCGCACGCCGATGTCGCGATAGACGAAGATCGCAATCAGCGTGGCGTACACCGCGGCGACGGCCGCCGCTTCGGTGGGGGTGAACACGCCGCCGTAGATGCCGCCCATGATGATGACCAGCAACGCCAGGCCCCAGACCGAGTCCTTGAATGCGAGCAGCAGTTCGCGCGGACTGGCGCGCTCGGTGCGCGTCAAGGTCAGCCTGCCGGCGCGCCACCACACCGCCAGCGCCAGCATGAGAGCCAGCAACAGGCCGGGGAGGATGCCGGCCATGAACATGCGCCCGACCGACAATTCGGTGACGGTGGCGTACACCACCATCACGATGGACGGCGGCATCAGGATGCCCAGCGTTCCCGCGTTGCAGATCACCCCGGCGGCGAATGGCTTGGGATAGCCGTTCCTGACCATGCCGGCAATGACAATGGAGCCGATCGCCACCACGGTGGCGGGACTCGAACCGGACACGGCGGCAAACAGGGTGCAGGCCAGCACGCTGGCAATGGCCAGCCCCCCGCGCAGGTGGCCGACCGCCGCGACCGCAAAGCGCACCATGCGCTTGGCCACGCCACCGGTGCTCATCATGGTGCCGGCCAGGATGAAAAACGGGATCGACAGCAGCGTGTAGTGCTCGCTGGTCTCGTACAGCTTGATTGACAGGCTCGCCAGCGAATCGTTGGCGAAGAACAGGATTGTCAGCATGCTGGACAGGCCGAGTGCAATGGCCACCGGCATGCCCACTGCCATCAGGAGAAGGAGTGAGATGAAAAGGAAAGCGGTGTTCACGATGCGGGCGAGTCGCTTTTGAGCTTGAGTGCGTCAGCAGCCTCGCTGCCGAGGTGCAGCCTGTCGGAGCGGCCGGTGATCAGCGCCCACAGGACTTGTCCGAACCGTAGCGCCAACAGTGCGTAGCCGATGGGCAGGACGGAACGCACGACCCAGATCGGAATGGGCAGGTCGTCGAGTTCGACGCCCACCATTTTCATCTTGCTGACGTAGATCCACGAGCCGTAGATCACGAGGCCGGCGTAGAACAGGCACAGCAGCACGACGACGATCGAGGTGGCGCGACGCGGCCCCGGAGGGAACTTCTTGATGAGCGAATCGATTCCGATGTGCGCGCCGGTGCGCACGCCGTATGAGATGCCGACGAAGATCATGACGGCAAAAAACACCGTGGTCAGCTCCACCGCCCACGTGAAGCCCGAATTGAAGCCGTAGCGCATGACCACCTGCAGAAAGGTCAGCAGGGTCATCAGCGCGAGCATGACGATGACAATCAGCTCCTCGATGCGGTCGAGAACCTTCATCGCTCACCGCCTGCCAAGCCGGGCCTGGAAAGGCGCAGGCCCCCGAAACGGGGGCCTGTGGTTACCGGACAACGGGGCTTGTCGATGACGATGCCCTTTTAGCCGGCGCGTTGTTGGCCTTGAGCGCGGCAGCGATGATGTCGCCGCCGATCTCCCCCTCGAACCGCTTCCACACCGGCTTCATCGCCTTGCGCCACTGGGCGAGTTCAGCTTTGGTCATGGGCAGCACTTCGGCCTTCTTGTCGTCGATCACCTTCTGACGGAAACCGGCGGACTCATCAAACGCGATCTTGTTGCCGTGCTTGATCGACTCGACCATCGCCTCGTTCAACCCCTTGCGGATATCCGCGGGCAGTCCATCCCACCAGCCGGCATTGGTGATGACCATGTAGTCGAGTACGCCATGGTCGGACTCCATGATGTATTTCTGGACCTCGTGGAATTTCTTCGTGTAGGTGTTCGACCACGGGTTTTCGGTGCCGTCCACCACGCCGGATTGCAGCGCCTGGTAAACCTCGGCAAAGGCCAGTTTCTGCGGGTTGGCGCCGACGGCATTGAACTGCGCTTCGAGCACGTCCGAGCTCTGGATGCGGAATTTCAGGCCTTTCGCGTCTGCGGGCATGCGCAGCGGCTTGTTGGCCGAAAATTGTTTCATGCCGTTGTGCAGATAACCCAGGCCCCTGATGCCTTTCGAGTTCATCGAGTTCAGCAATTCCTGCCCTTTCGCGCCATCCTGGAAGCGATCGACGGCCTCAAGGTCGTCGAACAGGAAAGGCAGGTCGAAGACCTGCAGTTTCTTGGTGTATTTGCCGAACTTGGCCAGCGACGGCGCGATGATCTGTACATCGCCGAGCAGCAAGGCCTCCATCTCCTTGCCGTCGCCGAACAGCTGGCTGTTCGGGAACACCTGCACCACGACTTTGCCGGCGAGTTTTTTCTCGGCCAGTTCCTTGAACTTCAGCGCGGCCTGTCCCTTGGGAGACTGGTCGGCGACAACGTGTGCATACTTGATGACGATAGGATCCGCGACGGCGGCCGTGTGTGCGATTACAAAGGCGGCCGCGATGGCCAACAGACGCAATGACATTGGTGCTCTCCTTTTTGTCGGGATGCCCATAGCAGGCTTTTATAGTGTAGTCCGGCATTAAAAAATATGTTTATGTTCGGCGTAGTCTGACCTGGCCCGCTCGCGGAAGCGGGCCGCGCGGCGCGTCGGCGCCCGGCGAACACGCTTGTGCCTTCGCCCCGGCCTGTCAGGGCATCCCGATCACGAACCGATGCTTCCCCGAAACCGTGCGCGGGATGTCGCCGAGGTAGTGAACGTCCAGCACCATCTGCGCATCCACGTCCCTGCGGATGCTTGCGCTTAGCGACGCCAGGGTCTCGCTACTCAGCGCTCGCGGTGCAACCAGGTTCAGGGTGATCCGGTCGAGGTCGCGCTGCACCCACTGGTATTGGCGGATTTGTGTCTGCCCGTACAGCAGCCGGTTGAAATACGACGGGTGGACGATCTTGCCGCGCCTGGTGCGGATGAGGTCGTTCTGCCGGCACAGGTCCATTTCCATCAGCGGGAACGGCAGGCCGCACGCGCATTCGCCGTCGAGCAGCCGGCCGGAGTCGCCGATGTCGTAGCGGATCATCGGCATCAGGCGGTTGCTGAGCGAGGTGACCAGCAGCCGGTTTTCGCTCTCCATTGGCACCGATTCGAGCGTCACCATGTCGGTGAAGACGTGCATCTTGCCGAGTCGGCATTCGCAGGCAATGTTGGGGATTTCGCGGCTGCCATACTGGTTGAACACCTTGCAGCCGAAGGCCTGTTGCATGCGCCGGCGCTGCCCGTCGTCGAGCACTTCGGCGGTGGAGTAGACGCCGATCAGCGTCTTCGGCATGGGCATCCTGTTTTCGATCACCACGCGCGCGACTTCCGCCAGAACACTCGCGTAGCCTTGCAGCAGCACGGGGCGGTAACGCTGGATGAAGCGTGCCCATTCGACGAGCTGTGCTTCGGTGTACCCGAACGCGGCGATGGTGTGTTCCGCAGCGATGGCGTCGCCAAGCTGCGCGCCGAACACGCCACCGGCGACGACGTCCTGCCGCGCGCCCCAGAAGTTGAGAATTTTCTGCCCCGGCCGCCAGCCCGACAGCCTGTAGCTGCGCATCATCCCGGCACGCATGAGTTCGTGCTTGGCGTCGTCGTACCAGAAGGCGAGCGGCCTGCCGGTGGAGCCGCCGGTATGGCCGATCTTGACCTGGCTGCGGTCGGCCTGACTTTGGTTAGGGTGGCGCGCCAGCAGGTCGTCCAGGCGGCGGATCACGTCGTCCTTGTGCAGGACGGGCAGGGTGCCGAAATCCAGCGCGCCGCGATCCAGAAAGGGCGTCAGCGTTTCTTCGTAATACGGCGTGTGGGTGGCGGCGAAGGCGACGATGTCGGCGAGATCGCGTTGCTGTTTGGCCAGCAGCTCGTTGCGGTTTAGCGCCTGCGTGCGCAGCAGGCGATCGAGATGCGCATAGCGCAGCGGATGACGGCGGCGGTGCAGCCAGTGGCGCAGGCGGTCAATCATGCCTGCGAAGTGAGTGCGGCGAGCGCTTGGTACCAGGCGCGACGGTCTGCGTGAAACCCGGCGAGGGCGGCGAGCTGGCGACTGCGCCAGCGCTGCCAGTTTTCGTTCGAGGCAATGCGCGCATGGGCCGGCGAGGCCGCGCCGAAGTTGTGCTGCATGTTGTCGAGAAACAGGTGGAAATGCGCGCGTGCCTGGGCATGCGCGGGCGCATGCCACCAGTGCGCCGGGTCGTTCAGAATTCGAGTCAGCGCAGCGATTTTCTTGATGATCGCGGCATGCCGCGTGCGGTATTGCTGCGTCATCTCGGTGTGCACGGCGTCGAGCGTGGCGGCGACGGATTCGCTGGATAGCGCCTGCTGCGGAAAGCCGAGTGCAGTCAGCCGCTCGATGCTGAACAGCATCACGTCGCCGGCAAACTGCCGCTCGAATTCGTCGGCCAGGTCGATGCTGTCGGCCCGGGTGACGACGCCGGGGCGGAACTCGGCCTCGCCGGTGGCATCGAGCGTGCGCGTGTGCAGCATCGGCAGGTTGGCGGAGACGAACGTATCACCGAGCTCGGCCTTCATCAGCCGCCCGAGCGTGGGGCCGGACATCCTGAGGCGCAGCGGCGCGAAGGGGATGAACCAGTTCAATGCGCGGGGGCGGAAGACGTAGTTGCCGGTGTAGACCGTGCGCGCGGGCTGCACGCTGTCGAGGGCGGGCTGGTGGCGGTACCAGGTGATGCGGGTGGGGTGCTCGCCGTGGAAGAAGCTTTTCAGCCGCTGCGCAAAGTCGGCGAAGCATTCGGCGTTGCTCGGCGCCCGCTCGAGCGTGCAGCGGTAGCGATAGGCGCCGCTCGGGTTCTGGAAGCCGAACAAGCCCGCCATGTCATGGTACGCGGCGTCGGCATCGGAGGTGTTCGCCGCGTTCGGGCGGTAAGGCTGCGCCGGGTCGCTTGCCGCCATCTCGTGCAGGAAGCCCGCCACGTCGTCGAGGAAGTTGCCGGCCATCACGGCGGGGGAGACCGGCGGGTCGCCGACGACCTTGCCGGTGAGCACGTCGGCGTTGGTCGCGCTGAAAATCGCGTCGAGCTGGGCGAGGAAATTCAGCGCGCACACGTTGCCGTCGCCGTCAGCCGTTTCCACCTTCACCTTGAACTGCTGATCGGCGTCGAGCGTATAGAAGAGCAGGGGTATGTCGGATTCCTGCAGCTGCGCCAATTTCAGATAAGCGATGTTGCGCATCATCGCCTGGCCCTTGTGGCCGAAGGCATGGCGCGGCGCATTGCCGACGATGCTGCCGAGACCGGCCACGTCGGCAAGCGAATCCATCAACTCAAGCTGCTCGGCTAGGCCGAAGTAGTCGATGACCAGGCCCTGGGCGTCGAACTCACGGGCGATGGCTCGGTTCGCGGCGATGAGGCCGGCGTCCTGCGTGTCGTCGGCGAGGATGACCGAGACCTTCCGGAAATAACCCTCCTTGATGCCGCCGTAGCCGTACAGGCGGCAGAGTTCAACCAGGCTGGCGAGGCAGCGCTGCAGCTGCGCCGGGCTGTCGGCCACCGGGATGAGGAGGACGAAATGGTGGCGGCGGTCGTCGCCGCGCGCGGCGAGCAGCGTTTCCAGCCTGCGCCATGCCGATTGATAGGACGGCAACAGGGATGCGTTGAAGCCGCCTTCCCACAGCGCGGATTCGAAGCGCGCGATGACGGCGTGTTGCGCCGCGATTTGCTGGTCCAGGCTAGCGCGCCGACAGGTAGCGGGGGAAGGCATGTTTGTCGAGCAGGATTTCGATGAGGTTGATCGTGCCGCTGAGGTCGGCGCTGGCGAACAGGGTGTCGAGGTCGGCTTCGGTTTCGATGCGGTAGTGCGGCACCCCGAACGACTGCGCGAGCAGGCTGAAGTCGGGGTTGGTGAAATCGCAGTCGATGTAGCGTTCGCCGTAGAGCTGGAACTGGTTCTTGCGGATGAGACTCAGGGTGCCGTTGTTGACCACCACCACATTGAGCGGGATGCCGTAGTTCACCGCCGTCATCATTTCCATGCAGCACA
>DASTEA010000016.1:0-5197 GCA_035710075.1 Thiobacillus sp. | reverse complement strand
GACCTGGTGCTGATGAAGCTGCATGCCGTCGGCCTGCGTGGCGCGTCGCAGCTGATGCCGGCCGAGCTTTCCGGCGGCATGGCGCGGCGGGTGGCGCTGGCGCGCGCGATCGCGCTCGACCCCATGCTGGTGATGTACGACGAGCCGTTTGCCGGGCTTGACCCCATTTCGCTGGGCGTGACCGGCAACCTGATCCGCCGCCTGACCGACACGCTGGGGCTGACCTCGCTGGTGGTGACCCACGACGTGCAGGAGTCGCTTAAGATCGTCGATTACGTCTATTTCGTCTCGGAAGGCGTGATCGTGGCCGAGGGCACGGCGGCCGAGATGCGCAATTCCGACCTGCCGTATGTGCACCAGTTCGTGCATGGCGAAGCCGACGGCCCGGTGCCGTTCCACTATCCGGCACCGTCCTATGCCGACGACTTGAGATTGGGAGGGCAGGGTGCTTAGGCAAGCGATCGAAAATCTGGGAAACCGCACGATTCAGGGCGTATGGCGCGTCGGTTTTGCCAGCCGTTTCTTCTTCGCGATGCTGATGCATTCAGGCACCGCATTCCGCCGCTTCGGGCTGACCATCCGCGAGATGTACTTCACCGGCGTGCTCTCGCTCATCATCATTCTGGTGTCCGGCCTGTTTGTCGGCATGGTGCTCGGTTTGCAGGGCTACGAGACCCTGCAGCGCTTCGGCGCCGAATCGGCGCTGGGCACGCTGGTGGCGCTCTCCTTGGTGCGCGAGCTGGGGCCGGTTCTGGCAGGGCTCCTGTTCGCCAGCCGCGCCGGATCGGCCATCACTGCTGAAATCGGCCTGATGAAGGCGACCGAGCAGTTGTCGGCGATGGAAATGATGGCGGTCGACCCGATCGCCCGCGTGGTGGCGCCAAGGTTCTGGGCGGGCGTGATTTCGATGCCCTTGCTGGCGGCGCTTTTTTCGGCGATGGGGATTTTCGGCGGCTATCTGGTCGGGGTGCATCTGATTGGCGTCGACGAAGGCACCTTCTGGTCGCAAATGAAAAGCGCGGTCGACTTCCAGCAGGACATCATCAACGGCGTCATCAAGAGCGTGGTGTTCGGCGTGGCCATCACCACCATTGCGCTGTTCGAAGGCTACGATGCCCCGCCGACCGCCGAAGGCGTATCGGGCGCCACCACGCGCACCGTGGTGACCTCCAGCCTGGCCGTGCTGGCGCTGGATTTTGTTTTGACCGCATTCATGTTCCGGGGACTTAGCTAAAATGAACAAGACCGTACTCGATCTCTGGGTGGGATTATTCGTCATCGCAGGCGTCGCCGCGCTGCTGTTCCTGGCGCTCAAGGTCGGCAGCACGAGCGCTGTAAGCGCGTCGAGCAGCTACGAAATCGTGGCCCGTTTCGACGACATCGGCGGGCTCAAGCCGCGCGCACCGGTTAAAAGCGCCGGGGTGGTGGTGGGCAGGGTGGCGGATATCCGCTTTGACAATAAAACATTCGATGCCGCCGTCACCCTTCGGCTGGATAGCCGCTATGCTTTTCCCAAGGACACCTCCGCCGCCATCATGACCTCGGGTTTGCTGGGTGAACAATATGTCGGGCTGGAAGCGGGCGGCGACAGCCAGGTGTTGAAGAACAAGGACCAGATTCTCATCACCCAGTCAGCCGTGGTGCTGGAGAATCTGATCGGACGGTTTATGTACGGTCAAGCTCAAGAAGGAGCGTCCCAATGAAACGTGCCACAACCCAATTCAAACCCGTCACGCGCAGGTTGCTGACAGCCGGCCTGCTGCTGGCCGCGCTGCCCGGGCAGGCGGAGACCATCAACCTGCAGCAGGCCGTTCAAATGAGCCTGGCCGCCGATCCCCGCATCAAGGAACGCGAACAGGTGGTCGAAGCCGCGCGCGGCATGCTGCAGGAAGTGCAGGGCAATGCCGGCTGGCGGGTCAGCGCCAACGCGTTCATCGGGCTGGCGCCCAAGGCCGATGGCGGTTTTTTCCAGAATCAGGGCGGTGACAACAATACGTGCAACACCCCCCCCTGCACGCTGAACTCTTCTGGGGACGATTGGAACGGCGTTTCCGACTGGACGCATCTCGATTTCGCGCTGGTCAAGCCGCTCTACACCTTTGGCAAGGTCGAACGTTACGGCGAGGCCGCGCAGGGCAATGTCGACCTCAAGCGCGGCGAACTCAAGCAGACGCGCGGCGACACGGTCTATGACACCAAGCGTGCCTACTTCGGCTATCTGACCGCGCGCGACATCCGGGTTTTCCTGGAAGACATGCAGGGGCGGCTGAATCAGGCCATCACGTCGGTCGAACGCAATCTCGAGGCAGAAACGGGCGAATCCAGGCAGACCGATTTGTATGCGCTGCAGACTGCAAAAGGCATGCTTGCCAAGTATGTGCACCAGTCGCGCGCGGTCGAGAAAATCAGCCTCGATGGCTTGAAGGTGCTGACCGGCGTCGGGCTGAATGCCGACCTCGTGGTGGCAGACGAAGGCATCGAGCCGGTGGATTTCCCGCAGATCGATCTGGCCGAATTTCAGTCGCGCGCCCTGCAGGAGCGCCCGGAAATGCAGCAGCTCGAAGCGGGATTGCGTGCCCGCCGTGCCCTGGTGGCGGCCAAGAAGGCCGACCGCATGCCGGACGTCTACGCCGGCGTAATCGGGCAGTTCAATTATGCTTCGCAGCGCGAGCGGCTGGACAACCCCTACCTCAACGACCCCTTCAATGGCGGCGGCCTTACCCCGGTGGTGGGCGTGAAATGGGACGGCGTGTTCGGGGCGACGAGCGCCCGCGTCAATCAGGCGCAGGCCGAACTGGAAGCGCTCAACCACAAGAAGGCCTTCGCGGTGGCGGGCATTCCGTTTGAAGTGGGCGAGGCCTATACCAACGCCCGGGCCAACCATGACGCACAGCGCGATCTGGCCGAAGGCGCCGCCGCGGCGCGGCGCTGGATGGTGGCGTCGCTGGCCGATTTTTCGGCCGGGCTCGGAAGCGCCGACAAGGTGGCCGACGCGATCAGGAACTATGCCCTGGCGCAGACCGAGTATCTGCGTACGGTCAACGACTACAACATGAACGTGGCGCAGCTGGCGCGCCTGACGGGTGAACTCAAGTAGGCCGCGGGCGTCTACGCCTTACCCGCTTAATTGATACACCTCGATTGATACGCCCCGATTTGTACCATCCCGATTTTATCGAATAGGAATACTTGACTATGTTGCGCTCATTTTTACTGCCGCTACTGGCCCTGCTGCTGGGGTTCAACACCCCCGCGGCGCTCGCCGCCGACACGCCGCCCGACGTGCTTGCGCGGACCACCACGCAGGAAGTCATCACCATCCTGAAACAGGACAAGGAGCTCCAGCGCGGCAACCAGGCCAAGGTGTACCAGCTGGTCGAGGCCAAAATCCTGCCCAACTTCGATTTCAACCGCATGACCCAACTGGCCCTCGGCAAGCACTGGCCGCGTGCCACCGCCAAGCAGAAACAGGCACTGGTGACCGAGTTCCGCAACCTGCTGGTGCGCACCTATTCCAGTTCGCTCACGGCGTACTCCGACCAGACCATCGAATTCAAGCCGCTGACGATGAAGCCGGGCGACACCGATGTGACCGTGCGCTCCGAAATCCGCCAGCCGGGCGGGCAACCGATTCCCATCAACTACAGCTTTTACAAAACGGCCTTCGGCTGGAAAGTCTACGATGTGACGATCGACAACGTCAGCCTGGTGACCAATTACCGCGCCTCCTTTGCCAGCACCATCCGTCAAAGCGGCATAGACGGACTGATCAAAACCCTGGCGACCCAGTCAGCACGCGGTGAGGCCACACCGGCCTCCGGCAACGGCTCGTGATTGCATGTGAGGGAAATAGCTGTCGCATCAGCGGTGCGGTGACCGTCGACAGCGTCGGCAGCCTGCTGCGCGAATTGCAGCCGCAGCTTGCCCTGGGTGTCGACACGCTGGATTTCAGCGGCGTCGAAACTGCCGATTCGGCTGCGCTCACCCTCATCTTCAGCGCCATGCGACAAGCGCGGCAAGCTGGCCGCACGCTGGCGTGCACCGGCCTGCCCGCGAGCTTCACCACCCTGGCCGAGTTGTATGGGGTGTCCGAACTGCTGCCGGCATGAGCCAGGCCAGCCCTGCGATCCACGTCAGTGCTCTGCGCAAGCGTTTCCGCACCACCCAGGCGCTCGACGGCGTCTCGCTCGACATCCAGCCGGGCGAATTTTTCGGCCTCTTGGGCCCCAACGGCGCCGGCAAGACCACGCTGATCTCGATTCTGGCCGGGCTCACCCGCGCCGATTCCGGCCGGGCCACCATCATGGGCCACGACGTGGTGCGCGACTATCGCCAGGCGCGCCGCGCGCTCGGCGTGGTGCCGCAGGAACTGGTCTACGACCCCTTCTTCAACGTGCGCGAAACCCTGCGCATCCAGTCCGGCTACTTTGGTCTGAGGCACAACGACGGCTGGATCGACGAGATCATGCACCACCTCGATCTCGCCCCGCACGCCGACAAGAACACGCAAAACCTGTCGGGCGGCATGAAGCGCCGCCTGCTGGTGGCGCAGGCGCTGGTGCACAAGCCGCCGGTCATCGTTCTCGACGAGCCGACCGCCGGGGTCGACGTCGACCTGCGCCGCTCGCTGTGGGATTTCATCAGCCGCCTCAACCGCGAGGGGCACACCATTCTGCTGACCACGCATTACCTGGAAGAGGCCGAGGCACTGTGCGGCCGCATTGCGATGCTGAAAAGCGGCCGCGTCGTCGCCTGCGACACCACCCGCAACCTGCTGCAGCTGACCAACGAGCATTGCGCGCAGCTGCGGCTGCAGGGCGAAACCATTCCTGCTGCCTGGCAGGATCGCCTGCAGCGCGACGCGGACGGCAGCTGGCGCATCAATTTCAGCGAGTATGCCGATCTGGAAACCCTGCTCGCCGACCTGCGCGGCGCCGGCATCGGCGTGCTCGAAATGCAGCTGCATGAGCCCGATCTGGAGGATGTCTTTACCGACATCATGAAGCGCACATGAGTCAAACCGAGCGCTGTTGTAGGAGGGCCGCCCTCGGCCCGATTGCGTGGAGTCGCATCGTGCGGGCAATCGCGGCGAGGGCGCCGCTCCTACAGGTTTTGCTGGCGGCGAGGCATAAATGAGCGGATTGCCGACGCTGTTCTACAAGGAAATGCTGCGCTTCTGGAAAGTGGCGGTGCAGAC
>DASTEA010000015.1:0-2365 GCA_035710075.1 Thiobacillus sp. | reverse complement strand
TCGACGCCTCGTTCCGCTGGTCGATGAGCTGGTTCATCTTTTCCGAGGTGATGTTCTTTGCCGCTTTTTTCGGCGCGCTGTTCTATGCACGGGTGCTGTCGGTGCCCTGGCTTGGTGAAGGCGACACCATGCAGCAACTGTGGCCGGCATTTCAGGCCACCTGGCCGACCGCAGGGCCTGGACTGACGCAGGATGGACTCGACTTCACCCCGATGGGCGCCTGGGGCATTCCGGCGATCAATACCCTGCTGCTGCTGAGCTCGGGGGTAACCGTCACCTGGGCGCACTGGGGCCTGAAAAAGAGCAACCGCACGCAACTGATCCTCGGCCTGGCGATGACGGTGGCCCTGGGCGCGGTTTTCATGGGCTTGCAGGTGTATGAATACATCCATGCTTATCAGGAGATGGGCCTGACGCTGGGCGCGGGCGTCTACGGCGCCACCTTCTTCATGCTGACCGGGTTCCACGGGTTTCACGTGCTGGTCGGAACGACGATGCTGATCGTGATGCTGCTGCGCTCAATCGCCGGCCATTTCACGGCCGAGCATCACTTCGCCTTCGAGGCGGTATCGTGGTACTGGCACTTTGTCGACGTGGTGTGGGTGCTGCTGTTCGTCGTGGTCTACTGGCTGATCTAGCCTTTCGGCGAAACCGGGCGTCCGCTAAAATGCGGCGCCGGTTAAAAACAAGCCGCGTTTTGCGCGGCTTTTTGCTGCTGAGGGGTTGCGGTTAGCGCAGCCCGTTTCGCGGAATGACACCGAAGTAATAACCGCCCATCAGCAGGAGAAACAGGGCAAGGGAAAGCACCACCCGCACGGTGAGCATTTTGACGACGCGGTCAGATTGCCCCTTGTCCTTGATGAGGTAGTAGAGGGCGCTGGCGAGGCTGGCGAGGATGAATACGATGAACAGCAGGGCAAGGATGCGCATGAAAAGGCCCTCTCGGCAAAGTTTAAGTCTAACCGGATTGCTCAGCCCGTGCACTTGCTGAAGCTGCGCGCCGGAGCGTGGGTGTTTGCACCGACCTTGTGGCCCACGCTGGCGGCGCTATTTTTCTTTGTGCTGACGCTGTCGCTCGGCAACTGGCAAAGCGATCGCGCCGAAACCAAGCGCGCCCTGCAGGCGCATTACGATGCCGCGCTTCGCGAAGCCCCGATCCACGTCGGCAGCACGCTGCTCGATCGCAACAGCGTGCTGTACCGCAAATTGGAGGTCGAGGGTGTGTTCGACGACGCGCACACCATCCTGCTCGACAACCGGGTGATGGACGGCGTGGCGGGGTATCACGTGCTGACGCCGCTGCGGATCAATGGGGGGGCGCTCGCCATCCTGGTCAATCGTGGTTGGGTGGCGGCGGGGCGCACGCGCGATCAGGCGCCGGCACCGCCGGTGCCGGCTGGCGTGGTGCGGCTGGAAGGCATGGCGGTCGATCCGCATACGCGCTACGTCGAACTGGCACCGTCCGCGCCGCAGGGGCGCGTTTGGCAGAACCTCGACATGACGCGCTATGCGGCGGTCACCGGGCTGAGGCTGCAACCGGTGTTGCTGCTGCAGACCAGCAGCCAGGCCGACACCTTGCAGCGTCGCTGGCCGCGACCCGATAGCGGGGTCAACACCCATGTCAGCTATGCATTCCAGTGGTACAGTTTGGCGGCGACGCTGGCGGTGTTGTGGCTGATAATGAACGTCAAGCGTTGCCGTGACGGCGACGCGAACTCGAAGCCTTGAATAAATAACGTAGACCATGCAATTGACCCCACGTAGTAAATTCCTGCTGTTATTCGGCGTATTCATGGTGCCGGTGTTGGCGGCGTATCTGGCCTTTTTTGGCTGGCGTCCGGCTGGGCACACCAATTACGGCGAGCTGCTCGAGGTGACGCCATTGCAGCAGACGGCTGGCGCGACGCCCGATGGCACGCCGCTTGATCTGGGCGCGCTGCACGGCAAGTGGGTGATGGTGCATGTCGGCCCGCCAGGCTGCGATGCCGCCTGCGTGCGGCAGCTGTATCTGATGCGCCAGATACGCATCGCGCAGGGCAAGGCGCAGTCGCGCATCGAGCGGCTGTGGGTGTTGACCGATACCGGCGCGGTCGACCCGGCCCTGCTGCAGGCGTATCCCGGCCTGCACCTGTGGCGCCCGGCGGATAGCGCATTTATCGAGCAGTTTCCCGCCGGGGATGGCCGCGCCGGCCACATCTATCTGATCGATCCGCTCGGCAACCTGATGCTGCGTTTTCCTGTCGAGCCCGATGCCAAACGCATGATGAAAGACCTCAAGCTGTTGCTCAAAGCCTCCCAGATCGGCTGACCATGTACCGAAATCTGATTCTGGCCGCATTGGTTCTCACTCTGGGTGTGGTGAGCC
>DASTEA010000014.1:0-11169 GCA_035710075.1 Thiobacillus sp. | reverse complement strand
CCATCGCCACCCGGCGTGGTAATGACGTGTGCGATACCGAAGCGGCGGGCCGCCTCGGCGATTTTCTCATGCGGGGCGAAAAGCGGCGTAGCGGCCAGCAGCGGCTGGCCCGCCTCGCCCAGCAGCGCTGCCAGATTGTGCAGTGTCTCCGCGCTGGTGACCGTCACCGCGTCGATTCCACCCGCCTGCCAGCGCGTCAGCAGCGGCGCGGCGTCGGCCTGCGGCCGCAGGCGCCGGTAGCATTCCATGAGGTCCACCTGGGCGCCGCGCTTGCGCAGCGTCTCGGCCAGCCGCGCACGGCCGCCGACGCCGCGCACGATCACCACCCGCTTGCCTGCCACATCCTGCAGTTGCGGCAGCGCCAGCAGCGCTTCGCTGTCCTGCCCGTCCGGCGTGATGGCGCCGCTGACGCCCTGCGCTTGCAGCGCACGCGCGGTGCCGGGTCCGACGGCGAAAACCCGGATGGCGCCAGGCAGCGCGTCGCTCGCGTGGATTGCGGCCATGCCGAATTGCGCTGCATTGGGGCTGATGAAAACCGCGATGTCGGCCTCAGCCAGCCGCGCCAGCGGCACGCTCAATTCGTCCAGCGGCGCCGCCTCGACCTCGAGCGCGGGAAACTCGAATGCCGTGCCGCCTGCCGCGCGGACCGCCTGCGCCAGCGCCACCGCCTGGTGGGCGGGCCGTGTCACCAGCACCGTGCGTCCCGCCAGCGGTTGGGTCATGCAGGCAGCGCGTCGAGAATGGCGCGTGCGCCCAGCGCCAGCAGCTTGTCGGCCAGCACCTGGCCGACCGCCTCGGGGTCGCGCATGTCGCCTGTCGCAGCGGCATGAATGAAGCCGCTGCCGTCCGGATTCGCCACGAAACCATTCAACACCAGACGGCCATCCTGCAGCACCGCATACGCGCCCAACGGCACTTGGCAACTGCCGCCGAGCACCCGGCTGACCTGGCGTTCGGCGCGCACGCAGGCAGCGGTTTCGGCGTGGTTGAGTGCGGCGAGCATGGCTGCCACATCGGGCTTATCGCTGCGAATCTCGATGCCGAGCGCGCCCTGGCCAGCGGCGGGAATGCTGTCCTCCACGCTGAGCAGGCTTTTGATGCGATCGCCAAGACCGAGCCGCTTCAAGCCGGCGGCGGCGAGCAGGATCGCGTCGAACTGGCCTTCGTCGAGCTTTTTCAGCCGGGTGCCGACGTTGCCGCGCAGCGGTTTCACCGTCAGGTGCGGGTAACGTGCGCGCAGTTGCGCTTCGCGACGCAGGCTGGACGTGCCGACCATGCCGCCCGGCGGCAGGTCGGACAGGCGTTCAAACCGGTTCGACACGAAGGCGTCGCGCGGGTCCTCGCGCTCGCCGATCACCGCCAGCTCGAACCCCAGCGGCAGTTCCATCGGCACGTCCTTCATCGAATGCACGGCCAGATCGGCCTGCCCTGCTTCCAGCGCAAGCTCGAGTTCTTTCACGAACAGGCCCTTGCCGCCGATTTTTGACAGCGTGACGTCAAGAATCTGGTCGCCGCGCGTGGTCATCCCCAGAATGTTCACCGTGCAGCCTGGATGCAGCGCGCGCAGGCGGTCGCGGATATGTTCTGCCTGCCACATGGCAAGGGCACTTTCACGGGAGGCGATGGTCAGCGTTTGCATGGCAGTAAGAATGGACTGTTTGATTTCGTAAAGGATGACGCGACACTCACGCTATGACGTATCTGCACCCATTGGAAGGGACGACATCAACGATGCGACTGATCGCAACGTGGGCCTTGATTTTAGCATGGGGCCTGGCACTGTCCGGCGCGGCCAGCGCGGCCAGCGGCCTGGTTCGGGCAAAGAATTTCCAGGCCGATGCGCAGACCGCCGCCAAGCGCCAAGTGCCCATCCTGGTGGTGTTCACCAGCCCCAGCTGCCCGTATTGCGAGCGCGTCAAACGCGAATACCTGGCGCCCATGCACAAGGACCCGGCCTACCGTAGCCGCGTGGTCATCCGCGAAGTCAGCGTCGACGCCGCCACGCCGCTGACCGGGTTCGACGGCGCGGCCACCACCGAAGGCGCGTTCGCCGCCGCCAACAAGGTGTTCATGGTGCCCACGGTCATGGTGTTCGACACCCACGGCGTAGCGGCCAGCGAGGCCATCGTCGGCCTGCTGATTGCGGATTACTACTTCGGTTACCTGGAAGCCGCCATCGACGAAGGCGTGCGCAAGGTGCGCGGCAACTAGATCCTCGCCGCACTCAGCCTCAATCTGCCGCACACGAAAATCGCACGGAGCGCTAGAATCCCGCCATACAGGGAGCGCCCACATGAAAACCCTCTTGGCCGACGACCACCCGCTGATGCGCGAAGGGATGCGGCAGGTTTTGTCGCAACTGGCGCCGCCGGTCGAAATCATCGACGCCCACGATTACCCCAGTCTGTTTGCGCAGACCGCACAGCATGCCGATCTCGATCTGGCGCTGGTCGATCTCAACATGCCGGGGTTCGTCGGCATGCAGGGGATCACGCAATATCGAAACCGCTTCCCCGATATTCCGCTGGTGGTTTTATCCGCCTCCGAATCAGCGCATGACATCCGCAGCACGCTGGATGCCGGCGCGCTCGGCTACATTCCCAAAGCCGCTTCCCCCGCAGTGATGCTGGCCGCCTTGCGCCAGGTGCTGGCCGGCAACCTCTATGTGCCGGCCTGCCTGGGCGACAACCATGCCGATCTGCACCCGCTGGCCCGCGCCGATTTCGCTGTGCTGCAGCACAGCGGGCTGACGGCGCGTCAGCTTGAAGTGGCCCGTCTGCTGGCGCAGGGCTGCGCCAACAAGGCCATCGCCGGCATGCTGGCGATGTCGGAAGGCACGGTCAAGGTGCACATCGCAGCAATTTTCCGCGTCTTCGGCGTCACCAATCGAACCGAAGCCGTGCTTGCCATCCAGCGGCTGACCCAAGCCTCGTGAATTTCCTGCGGGCCCGGTTCAACCGGCTGTCACTGTCCAGCATCCGCAGCCGGATGCTGGTGATTGCGCTGCTGCCCGCTTTGCTGACCGAATTCGGGATGGCGGCCTACTTCACCACCCAGGCCCTCGCCACCGCCGAAGACGCGCTGCACGCGCGCGCCACCAATGCGGCCCGCCACCTGGCTGACGCCCTGCCGTATGCGCTGGTCAGCGGCGACACGGCACGGGTTGATGCGCTGCTCAAAAGCGAGGCCGAAAACAGCCAGCTGGCCTTTGCCCGGGTGTCCGACGCACGCGGGCAAATCATCGCCAGTACTGACGACAACTGGCGCGCCGCCATCCTCGATGCCCATTACGCCCAACGCAGCGAGATTCGATTGCCCGCAGCCGATTTCAGCGACGCCCCCCTGGACGCCGCCAGCGCCGCCCCGGTCAGCGACCTGTTGGGGCGCGCGGAAGTCGGCGTAGCGCTCGACCAGATCAGCGCGTTCAAGCGCGACACCCTGACCCACGCCGCGCTGCTGATGCTGCTGGCGCTGACGCTCACTGGCGCACTGGCCTGGCGATTGTCCGACCGGCTGGCCCGGCAACTGCGGCATGTCGGCCAGGTGGTGGGGCGACTGGCGTGCCACGACCTCACGGTGCGCACCCAGTTGCCGCCGGCGGGCGAAGTCGGTGCACTGGCCGCTGGGGTGAACGACATGGCGGAGGCCCTGCAGGCGCACCGCGGTGAACTGGAACAACGCATCCGCGAGGCCACCGCCAATCTCGCCACCAAAAAGGACCTGGCCGAGCGCGCCAACCACGCCAAGTCGCGCTTCTTCGCTGCCGCCAGCCACGACCTGCGGCAGCCGCTGCACGCGCTGTCGTTGTTTGTCGCCGCGCTGAAGGCGCGCAACCACCAGACCGAAACGCAAACCCTGATCGAAAACATCGAAGCGTCCACCGCGGCAATGGCGTTGCTGTTCAATGCGCTGCTGGATATTTCGCGACTGGATGCCGGCGCCATCGAAGTCCATCCGGTGCATTTCCCGCTGCAGCAAATGCTGCGGGAACTTGAACAGCAGTTCGGCGCGGTGGCGGCAGAAAAGCATCTGCGGCTGCGCTTTCGACCCTGCGACATCACCCTGTACAGCGACCCGCTGCTGATCGAGCGCATTCTGGTCAACCTGATTGCCAATGCCATCCGCTACACCGACGACGGCGGCGTGCTGGTGGCCTGCTGCCGCCGCGGCCGCATGGTGCGCCTCAGCGTCATCGACACCGGGCGCGGCATCCCGCCGGACCAGCAGGAAAATGTGTTCCACGAATTCGTCCAGCTGCACAATTCGGCGCGCGACCGCAGCAAGGGACTGGGACTCGGGCTCGCCATCGTCTCGCGCCTGGGGCGGCTGCTGGGGCATCGGGTGGATTTGCGCTCGCGCCCGGACCACGGCTCGAGCTTCAGCATCGACGTGCCGTGCGGCGACGCCCGGCTGATCCAGCCCCCCGTCGCCGCCAGCGCACCCGGACAAATCCCGGCCGACGCGCTGGTGCTGCTGATCGACGATGAAAGCGCAATCCTGCGCGGCATGGCCGAGCTGTTCGACAACTGGGATATCGACCTGGTCACCGCGCGCAGCGCCGACGAAGCCGAGCAATGGCTCGACAGCCTCGCCCGCGTGCCCGACGTCATCGTGTCGGATTACCGCCTGCCCGACGACACCGACGGCATCGAAGTCATCACCCGCCTGCGCAAAAAATTCGGCCATGACATCCCCGCCATCGTGGTCACCGGCGACACGGCCCCCGACACCATTCTGCACATCAGCCAGGCCGGTTTCCCGCTGCTGCACAAGCCGCTGCGCCCGGCCAACTTGCGCGCCCTGCTCACCCACCTGATCCAGCAGGCGCGCCCCCCCGCTGTGGGATAATCCGCCCAGCTCTCCGCTCACGGCTCAACTCTCCGCTCACAAAAACCCATGCACCTTCACATTCTCGGCATCTGCGGCACCTTCATGGGCGGTCTTGCCGCCATCGCCCGCAACGCGGGCCACACCGTCACCGGCTGCGACGCCAACGTCTACCCGCCGATGTCTGACCAGCTGCGCGCGCTCGGCATCGCGCTGACCGAGGGCTGGGACGCGAGCCAGGTCGACCTCAAGCCCGACGTCTTCGTCGTCGGCAACGTCGTCACCCGCGGCAACCCGCTGATGGAAGCCATCCTCGAACGCGGCCTTGCGTACACCTCCGGCCCGCAGTGGCTGTCCGACACCGTGCTGCAGGACAAATGGGTGCTGGCCGTCGCCGGCACCCACGGCAAGACCACCACCTCCGCCATGCTGGCATGGATCCTCGACGACGCGCGCATGTCCCCCGGCTTCCTGATCGGCGGCATCCCGCAGAATTTCGGCGTGTCCGCGCGGCTCACCGACAGCCCCTTCTTCGTCATCGAGGCCGACGAATACGACACCGCCTTCTTCGACAAGCGCTCCAAGTTCGTCCACTACCGCCCGCGCACCGTCATCCTCAACAACCTCGAATACGACCACGCCGACATCTTCCCCGACCTCGCCGCCATCGAAACCCAGTTCCACCATCTGGTGCGCACCGTCCCCGGCAACGGCCTCATCGTGTCCAACGGCACCGACGCCAACCTCGAGCGCGTGCTCGAGCGCGGCCTGTGGACCCCGGTCGAGCGTTTCGGCGGCACGGACGGCTGGCGCGCCGGCGCAGTCGACTCGAACGGCCACTTCGACGTCTTCTTCGACAGCACCCTGCAGGGCCGCGTGAAGTGGGAACTGATCGGCGAGCACAACCGCATGAACGCGCTCGCCTCGATTGCCGCGGCGCGCCACGCCGGCGTCCCCGCCGCTGTCGCAATCGACGCCCTGTCCCGCTTCGAGAACGTCAAGCGTCGCATGGAAATCCGCGGCGCGGTGCACGGCATCACCGTCTATGACGATTTCGCCCACCACCCCACCGCGATTGCCACCACCGTCGAAGGCCTGCGGGCGAAGGTCGGCCGCGCCCGCATCCTCGCCGTGCTGGAGCCGCGCTCCAACACAATGAAACTCGGCGTCATGAAAGCGCAGCTGCCGGCCAGCCTCGCCGACGCCGACCTCGTCTACTGCTACGACGCCAACCTCGGCTGGGACGCCGCCGAGGCCTTGGCCCCGCTCGGCGACAAGGCGCGCGTGTTCGACAACCTGGATGAACTCATCGGCCGGCTGGTGGCAGACACCCGCCGCGGCGACCACGTGCTGATGATGAGCAACGGCGGCTTCGGCGGCATCCACGCCAAGCTGCTGGATGCGCTGCAGCATCACGCTCACGAGGGTGTTTTGTGTTGACGCCCAGGCATTGAATTGGGCGGGATGCCTATTTTGGAATCCCGTTCGCGTCCGTCTTTGCGAGCCCCCAAAATTTCAGGAATCCTCCCCGCCCCGGTAAAATCTGCGGATGATTGTCTATCTCCACGGCTTCAATTCCTCCCCCGCGTCCGGCAAGGCCAAGCAGTTCGGCGAGCACATGGCCCGCATCGGCCGGCTGGCGGACTACTACTGCCCGGCGCTGCCCAACAGCCCGCGCGAGGCCATCGCTCAAATTGAGGCCGAACTGGAACGCCGCGGCCCCGAATCGGTCACCCTGATCGGCAGTTCGCTGGGCGGCTTCTACGCCACCCATCTGGCGGAAAAGCATGGCTGGAAAGCGGTGCTGGTGAACCCGGCGGTGCATGCCCACAAACTGCTGGGCGCCGCGCTCGGCCCGCAGACCAACTGGCACACCGGTGAGGCGTGGCAGTTCACCGAAGCGCATCTGGACGAGCTGGCCGCGCTGGATGTCGAAGCCATCACCCGCCCCGAACGCTATCTGCTGCTGGTGCAGACCGGCGACGAGGTGCTCGATTACCGCGATGCCGTGGCTTACTACGCGGGGGCCACGCAGATCATCGAAGACGGCGGCGACCACGGCTTTGCCGGATTCGAGCGCCACTTCCAAACCATTCTGGATTTCTGATGCACCTTATTTTTGAAGAAGACGGCCATTTCAAGGCCGGTTCCATCCTGTCCGAAACCGATGCCACGGCGCAGGTGGAAACCGCTTCGGGCAAGCGCAGCAAGATCAAAACGGCCAATATCCTGCTGCGCTTTGCCGCGCCGGCGCCGACCGAGGTGATGCAGCAGGCCGAAGCCCTGGCGGCTGAGCTCGACGCCGACTTTCTGTGGGAAGCGGCGGGCACCGGCGAATTCGGCTTCGGGGACCTGGCGCAGGAATACTACGGCCACGCGCCGACGCCGCCGGAATCGTTGGCGCTGTTGCTGAAACTCCACAATGCCCCGATCTATTTCCACAAAAGGGGCAAGGGCCGCTATCGCCCGGCGCCGGCCGAAACGCTGGCGGCAGCCAAGGCCGGGGTGGAGAAAAAGCGGCTGGCGGCGGAGCGGCAGGCGCATCTGGCGGCCGAACTGACGGCCTTTCGGCTGCCCGAGGAATATGCCTCGCTGGTCCCGCGCATCCTCATCGCGCCGGACAAGAACACGCTGGAATACAAGGCGCTGGAAGACGCGGCGGCGGCCACCGGGCTGTCGCCATTGAGACTGATCGAACGCTGCGGCGCCATCCCGTCGACGCTCGACTTCCATCTGGCGACTTTCCTGCTGGAATACTTTCCGCGCGGCACCGGCTTTGCCGACATCGCCGAGCCGGGTGCTTTAAATCCAAGCGATCCGCCCGAACTGCCGAAAAGCACGGTGCGCGCATTCTCGATGGACGACGAGGCGACCACCGAGATCGACGATGCCCTGTCGGTCGAGTGGCGCGATGACGGCAGCGTCCGCGTCGGCATCCACATCGCCGCGCCCGCGCTCGGCATCACGCCCGGCTCGGAACTCGACAAGGTCGCGCGCGAGCGGCTGTCGACCGTGTACTACCCCGGCGACAAGATCACCATGCTGCCGGACGCGCTGATCCACCATTACACGCTGGGCGAGACCCACGACTGCCCGGCGCTGTCGCTGTACGTCGATGTCGCGTCCGACCTGCGCGTGCTCGGCACCGAAACCAAACTCGAGATGGTGCACATCGCCGACAACCTGCGCCACGAAACGCTGGAAGTGCTGTTCAACGACGACACCCTGCGCAACCCGGCGGTGCCCGACTACCCCTACCGCCGCGAGCTGGAATGGCTGCGCGATTTCGCCGCCGTGCTGGAAGCCGGGCGTGGCAAGGCCGACACGGTCGACCGCGTCGATTACAACTTCAAGCTCGACGGCGAGCGCATCAGCATCGTTCCGCGCAAGCGCGGCAGCCCGATCGACAAGGTGGTGTCCGAGCTGATGATCTTCGCCAACGCGCACTGGGGCGGCTGGCTGGCAGAAAAGCGCGTTCCCGGCATCTACCGCGCGCAGTCCAACGGCAAGACGCGCATGACGACCGCGCCCGATCCGCACGTCGGCCTCGGTGTCGAACAATATGCGTGGTCGTCATCGCCCTTGCGGCGCTACGTCGACCTGGTCAACCAGCGCCAGCTGATCAGCCTGGTGCAGGGCAGCGACCCGGTGTACCCGCCCAGGAGCGAGGCGCTGTTTTCGGTGGTGCGCGAGTTCGAGCTGGCGTACGACGCCTACAACGAGTTCCAGCGGCGGCTGGAGCGTTACTGGATGTTGCGCTGGCTGCTGCAGGAAAACATCCAGGAAGTCACCGCCAGCGTCATCCGCGAAGACCTGGTACGCTTTGAAAGTCTGCCCCTGGTGACGCGCGCGCCGTCGGTATTGGGCGTCGCGCCGGGGTCGAAGGTGCGGCTGGCGATTTCCAGTATTGATCTGCTCGACATCAACTTTCACGCCGAGTTGCTGGAATCGCTGACGCCGCCCCCTGACAGCAGCGCCGCCCTTCCGTAAAATCAGCGTGCCCTCACTCCCGGTCTCCATGGTGTCTGCCCAGCCGCTTCCCCTCTCCGCACCCTCCAAGCAAGGCACCCGCATGGCGCTGGCCCTGCTGGCGTCGGCGGCGGTGCACGGCATGATGCTGTCGACCCCGTTCGTGCAGGTCAACCCGCGCCTGTTCGAGGACCCCAACCTGCCGATGGAGGTGGTGCTGGTCAACGCCAAAACCGCGGAGGCGCCGCTCAATCCCGACGCCCTGGCGCAGGTGAGCCTGGCCGGTGGCGGCAATACCGATGAAGACCGCCGCCTGAAGAGCCCGCTGCCCGCCAGCAGCAAAACCCAGACCGGAAGCGAGGAGGCCGCCGTGCAGGCGCGCGTGGCCGAATTGGAACAGCAGGCCAAGGTCCTGCTGAGCCAGCTCCAGCCCAGGGGCCAGCTGCAGGAACTCCCGCAGGCTGCGCCGCCGACGCCGGTTCAGCCCGCCATCGACGCCAGCCAGCTCAACCTGCAGGCGCGCGAAATGGCGCAACTGCAGGCGCGCATTTCGCAGCAGTGGGACGAATACCAGAAGCGCCCCAAGCGCGCGTTTGTCGGCGCCAACGTCAAGGAATACGCGTTTGCGCGCTACGTTGAGGACTGGGTCACCAAGGTCGAACGCGTCGGCAACGTCAACTACCCCGAAGCCGCGCGGCGCCAGGGCCTTTACGGCAGCCTCAGGCTGACCGTGTCGATCCACGCCGATGGCCGCATCGAAAAGGTCGATGTCGACCGCTCGTCCGGCTCCAAGATTCTCGACACCGCTGCGATCAGGATCGTCGAACTTGCCGCGCCCTATGCGCGTTTCCCTGACGACATGCGGGAAAAGGCCGATATCCTGTCGATCACCCGCACCTGGACCTTCACCCGCTCGGACCAGCTCGTCGGCACTGACTGAATTCGGCCAGCCAAGTGCTGTGGCATGGCCAAGCTTGCAGCCACGCCGCATCCGCTTCTTCATTGCCGCCCGCGCATTGCCGGCCTGATCCCCGGAAAATATCGCTTCTTGTGCGTGATAAAATATTTCGTTGTCCCAATTCAGTTTTTTAATTCCGCTCCTGGAGATTGTTATGCATACCGGCACCACCCTTACCCAGTTCATCATTGAAGAACAACGCCGCACCGCCGGCGCCACCGGCGATTTCACCTCGCTCCTGAACGACGTCGTTATCGCCTGCAAGGCGATTTCCAATGTCGTCAACAAGGGCGCGCTGCTGGGCGTGATGGGCTCGCTGGATTCCGAGAACGTGCAGGGCGAAACGCAGAAGAAGCTCGACGTCATCACCAACGACATCATGATCCGCTCCAACGAGTGGGCGGGCCACCTGGCCGGCATGGCGTCCGAAGAAATGGACGAGCCCTATCCGATTCCCCGCCAGTATCCGCTGGGCAAATACCTGCTGGTATTCGATCCGCTCGATGGCTCGTCCAACGTCGACGTCAACATCTCGGTCGGCACCATCTTCTCGATCCTGAAAGCGCCGGTCGCCGGCCGCGCTGCCAAGACCGAGGACTTCCTGCAGCCTGGCGCCCAGCAGGTGTGCGCCGGTTATGCGATCTACGGTTCGTCGACCATGCTGGTGCTGACCTTCGGTCACGGCACCAACGGCTTCACGCTCGACCGCGACGTCGGCGAGTTCGTGCTGACCCATCCCAACATGACCATCCCCACCGAGACCAAGGAATTCGCGATCAACGCGTCCAACATGCGTTTCTGGGAAAAGCCGGTGCAGCGCTACGTCGACGAATGCCTGGCCGGCAAGACCGGCCCGCGCGGCAAGGACTTCAACATGCGCTGGGTCGCCTCGATGGTGGCCGAAGTGCACCGCATCCTCACCCGCGGCGGCATCTTCATGTACCCCAAGGACACCAAGGATCCGGCCAAGGCCGGCAAGCTGCGCCTGCTGTACGAAGCCAACCCGATGGCCTTCATTGTCGAGCAGGCGGGTGGTGCCGCCACCACCGGGCGCGAGCGCATCCTCGATCTGGCCCCCGAAGGCCTGCACCAGCGCGTGCCTGTAATCCTCGGCTCCAAGAGCGAAGTGGACACCGTCACCGGCTACCACCACGAGAAAGCCGCGTAAGCGCTGCCTGGTTCTGGATCAAAAAAGCCGGGCAATGCCCGGCTTTTTTGCGCGCGCCCGCCTAACGCGCGGGATGATGCGACGGCGTATGCACGCCCGCGTGCTCGTGCGGCCGCATCTCGATTTCCTCCGCCCCTGCCTGCAGCCGCCGGTCAACCACCCAGTGGAAGAACAGCGGAATGAAGAACAGCGCGAGGAAGGTGGCGGCGAACATGCCGCCGGCGACGCCGGTGCCGACCGCGTGGCG
>DASTEA010000013.1:0-4782 GCA_035710075.1 Thiobacillus sp. | reverse complement strand
GCGACAAGAAACCGGGCGAATGAGCGTGCGCGGCCGAAAAACCACAGTTCGCGCAAGGTTGAAGGTGGCAAGCGGAGCCGCATCACGGTATGCTCACCCCAGTCCAGATTGCACCCGGGAACCTGCTAAAGGTAAGAGTGGTCTGTCCGATACTTGTAGTTGCATGTCGTAGCATAATTCATAACGAGGAGCTTAAATGAACCCGCAAGTCACCACCCTCGGCCGCAGCCAGTCTGCGGTCGCCTCGACCAACAAGGTCGTCAAGAACACCTACATGCTGCTGTCGATGACGCTGGCGTTTTCTGCGCTCGTCGCCGGCATCTCGATGTCACTGAACCTGCCGCATCCCGGCATGATCATTACCCTGGTCGGTTACTTTGGCCTGTTGTTCCTGACCACCAAGTTCCGCGAAAGCGGCCTCGGCATTGCCTTCGTATTCGCCCTCACCGGTTTCATGGGCTACACGCTCGGCCCGATCATCAACGCCTATCTGTCTTTGCCCAACGGCGGCCAGGTGGTGATGATGGCGATGGGGGGCACTGCTGCGATCTTCCTCAGCCTGTCAGCCTACGTGATGACCACCCGCAAGGATTTCAGCTTCATGGGCGGCTTCCTCATGGTGGGCATTCTGGTTGCCTTTCTGGCCGGAATCGGCGCAATCTTCTTCGAGATGCCCGGCCTGTCGCTGGCTGTTTCCGCCATGTTCGTGCTCCTGATGTCCGGCCTCATCCTGTACCAGACCAGCCAGATCATCAACGGCGGCGAAACCAACTACATCATGGCGACCGTCACGCTGTTCGTGGCAATTTTCAATCTGTTCACCAGCCTGCTGCATTTGCTGGGCTTTGCCAGCAACGACTGATCGTTGATGGCGGCAGCAAACAAAACGGCGTCCCTTGTGGCGCCGTTTTTTACGCGCCACACAACATGAATACAGCGACGCCGTTTTTTATCGACACCCACTGCCATCTCGACGCAGCGGAATTCGACTCCGACCGAGATGCGGTCTACGCTGCCGCAGTCGCCGGCGGCGTCACCACCCTGGTGATTCCTGCCGTCAGCCGCGACAACTTCGCCGCGGTGGGTGCCGCCTGTGACCGCTACCCAGGCTGTCTGCCGGCCTGGGGCCTGCACCCCATGCTGCTCCACGTGCATCGCCCGGAGCATCTGGGCGACCTGCGCGCGCAGATCGAGGCGCAGCGACCGGTGGCGATCGGCGAAATCGGGCTCGACCTGTTTGTAAGCAATCTCGACTACGCAACCCAGGAATTCTTCTGCGTCGAGCAGTTGAAGATCGCGGAGGAATACGACCTGCCGGTGCTGCTGCACTGCCGCCGCGCCAACGATCAGCTGCTGAAACACCTGCGCAAAATCAGGGTGCGCGGCGGCATTGCCCACGCCTTCAACGGCAGCCCGCAGCAGGCGGACGAATTCATCAAGCTGGGATTCAAGCTCGGCTTCGGCGGCGCCTTCACCTGGCCGCGCGCCAACAACCTGCGGCGGCTGGCGGTCGACCTGCCGCTGGAAGCGATCGTGCTGGAAACCGACAGCCCCGACATTCCGCCGGCGTGGATCGGCCGCGGCCTCAACGCGCCCGGCGAATTGCCGCGCATTGCGCAGACCCTGGCCGAGTTGCGCGGACTGGACCTCAACACCGTGGCGCAGGCCACCACGCGCAACGCCCGCGAACTATTCGGCCTGATCTAGGGACATCAGCTGGGCCAGGGTTAATTCAGCGCACAGCGCTCACAGCCAGCGCCGCACCCGGGTTTGATAGTCGCGGTAGGCGTCGCCGAAGCGGGCGTGCAGATGCGCTTCCTCGTGGCGGATCACGCCGTAGCGCAACATGGCCCAGATCAGCGGTGCAAACAGCAGCGGCCATGCTGTGGCCAGCAGCAGCGACACGCCGACGAAGATGAGCCAGTCGCCGACATAGATCGGATTGCGGCTGAAGCGGAACGGCCCGCCGGTGCACAAGGTGGACGCCGCCTTGTAGGGATTGACCGTGGTGTGGTGGCGCCAGAAGGTCGCGAGTGTCCACACGAACAGCCCCAGCCCCATACCCACCAGCAGCCAGCCCAGCGGCCGCGTCGCCGCGCCCCAGTCCCACGGCAACGCAAGGACGTTGCGGTCCAGCCACCAGCCGCCAAGCAGTGCCGCAGCATAGGGCGCGGGCGGCAGGATCAGCGTGCGCGGACGGTGAGTGGGGTCGGTCATGGCAAGGGCAGCAGGTCAAGGGAAAAGGGTCACGCAATGCGCCGCAGGACAAGCGGACGTGCGCGTGCTTGAATAACGAAGAGGCGCGGGGGTTTCGTTGAGTGTAGCCCCCCCACGGACATCGCGGGACGGTCTATTTCAGGTCGCTGTGCGTCACCGCGCGGAGGAACTCGTTGCGCATCTGGTCGCTGGTCTTGAAGCAGCCGGTGAAGGCCTGTGTCACCACGCGCTCGTCGCCGCGCCGGTCCTCGCCGAGCAGCAGGCACAACTGCTCGGCCTCGATGTTGCACGCCGCGCCGCGCGCCTGGCCGTGCGTCACCAGCGCCTCGGCGATGTCGCGCGTCATCCATTCCTGATAGGTGAAGCGGTGGCCGATGGCGTCGACCATGCGCGCGATGCGGCCGAAGCCGTGCAGCCGCCCGCCGGGGATGTAGGCCACGTGCGCCACCCCGCGAAACGGCACCAGGTGATGCGGGCAGACGCCATGCACCGCGATGCCGCGCACCACCACCATGTCGTCGCGCGCGTCGA
This sequence comes from Thiobacillus sp., assembly GCA_035710075.1. Classification (GTDB taxonomy): domain Bacteria; phylum Pseudomonadota; class Gammaproteobacteria; order Burkholderiales; family Thiobacillaceae; genus Thiobacillus. The sequence goes on along the minus strand of DASTEA010000013.1, from coordinate 2,034 downwards.
CAAAGCCCTCGCCCAGCGCCGCGGCGGGTTCAATCGCATAGCCGCCGAGCAGGCGCTTCTGCCACAGTTCGCGTACCCGCTCGGCAGTGCGCCCGGTGTGCACCGAATCCGCCGCGATGCCGCAGGCGGCAAGCATGGCGTTGACCGCCCGTTCGAACGCCACCGGGTCGAACGGTCCGGTTTGCGGAATGCCGAGGCTGCCGCTGCCCTGCGGCGTGTGGCAGTCGTGGTCGCAGGCGTCGGCCATTATTGCAGCGCCGCCTTGAGGAACTCCAGCGTCCGTGTCCACGAATCGTTGTCAGCCGCGTTGTCATATTTGAGCGGCAGCCCGAACTGCGCAGCGTAGCTATCGGCCTCGCGGTTGGTGAAGGTGTGCTTCACGTCGGGGTAGCTCACCAGCATGTAGTCGGCCTTGGCGTTGTCCATCTCGGTCTTGAACGCCTCGACCTGCTCGGGCGGCACCAGGGTGTCGGCCTCGCCATGGAAGATGCGCAGCTTGGTCTTGATGGCGCCCGGCTTCACCGACATGTCGGTCGCCAGCACGCCGTGGAAGGTGGCCGCCGCTTTCAGCGGCATGCCGGAACGCACCATGTTGAGCACCACGCCGCCGCCGAAGCAGTAGCCCAGCGCGGCGATCTCGCCCTTCTTCACGTTGGGCTGTTTGTCGAGAAAGCTGCGCGCGGCGTCGAAGCGCGCATAGGCCAATTGAGGATTCTTGTTGACGCTGCCCGCCAGCGCGCCGGCATCCGTCGGGTTGTCTGCCACCTGACCGTTGCCGTACATGTCGACCACCAGCGCCACATAGCCTTCGCCGGCCAGCATGCGCGCGCGCTTTCTGCCGTAGTCGTTGGCACCCCACCATTCCGGAACCACCAGCACCCCGGCGCGCTTGTCCTTGATCGCATCGTCATACGCCAGGTAGCCCTTCATGACAGTGTCGCCCGCCTTGTAGCTGACATCCTTGCCGATCACGGCGGCGAGGGCGGAAGAGGTGAAAAACAACAATGACAGCGCAACTGCAGTTTTCATGGGCGTCTCCGGGAGCAAGTGATCGCAGGGCGATCGGGATGATTGAGCCCAAAAGCATACCGCGCCGGCACGCGCAATAACAACCGCATTCCCATAACGGCCATGCGCCCGTGCTGTGTGCGCCGCCAGGACAGCGTAAACTTGCGGCTCCACCCGCACGTCCGCCCGCCATGACCGACCCCATCCGCCTTGCCAAACGCGTCGCCGAACTGCGCGCCTGCTCTCGCCGCGAAGCCGAGCAATACATCGCCGGCGGCTGGGTGCGCGTCGACGGCACCGTGATCGAGGAGCCGCAGTTCCGCGTCACCGACCAGCGCATCGAAATCGACCCGCGGGCCGATCTGAGCCAGGCCGAACCCGTCACCCTGCTGCTGCACAAACCGCCCGGCTATCGCACAGGGGATGGCGAGCAGCCCGCCTCGCAGTTGCTCACCCCCGCAGCCTTGTGGAACGGCGACGATTCCGGCATCCGTCCGCTGAAAAAGCACTTCGCCCAGCTGAACCTATGCGCACCGCTGGAAACCGACGCCAGCGGCCTCGTCGTGTTCACCCAGGACTGGCGCGTGGCGCGCAAGCTGACCGAGGACGCCGCCACCCTGGAGCACGAAGTCGTGGTCGAAGTCGCGGGCGAGATGGCCCCGAACGGACTCAAGCGGCTGAACCGGGGCATCCCGTTCCAGGGCCGCACCCCGCCCACCATCAAGGTCAGCTGGCAAAACGAAACCCGCCTGCGGGTGGCGCTGAAGGGCGCCCAACCTGGGCAGATCGCGCACCTGTGCGAAGCCGTCGGCCTGCAGGTGCTGTCGATGAAACGCATCCGCCTCGGCCGCGTCCCGCTGGGAAAGCTGCCGGTGGGGCAGTGGCGCTATTTGCGCGGGGACGAGCGGTTTTGAGGCCCGCAGGAAGCGCGGCCGCGCGCGGAACTTCCAGATGCCGGCCTGATCTGGTTTCATTGACCCCACGCCCCCTGCCCGCGCCATGACTTTTACTACGCCAGAAGCCGCC
>DASTEA010000012.1:0-3269 GCA_035710075.1 Thiobacillus sp. | reverse complement strand
CGCCCGCAGCCGCGCGGATCATCGAACTCGGCGGCGAAGTGCGCCTGCCCTGCCGGGTCACCACGCTCACCGCCGCAGCGGATGCCGTCACAGTAGGCACGCGCGATGGGTCGGCGGCCTACAGCCACGTCATCCTCGCCGTCGCGCCACAACATCTGGCGGGTCTGGCTGCCGCGATCCCGCAACTCGAACCCGTGTTGCATGGGCTCGCGGCCTACGCCTACCAACCGATTGCCACCGCCTATGTGCAATACGATCCGGCTTTCCGGCTGGAAAAGCCGCTGTTCGCCCTGACGGACGGTCCGGCACAGTTTGCGTTCGACCGTGGCCAGAGCCATGGCCAGCCAGGGTTGCTGGCGTTGGTTGCCAGCGCCGCGGCGAGCCTGCCTGCGGACTGGGTGGATCAGGCCGTAGCCCAGTTGCAGCGAATTGCCCGCCCCGGCCCACCGCGCTGGCGCAAAAGCATCGTCGAAAAACAGGCAACCTACGCCTGCGTGCCCAACATGGCACGCCCCGCCGTCCGCACCGCACACCCGCGCATTTTTCTGGCAGGCGATTACACCGCCGGGCCTTACCCCGCCACCCTCGAAAGTGCGACACTGAGCGGGGTACAATCGGCTCGTGCCTTATTTGATCAGCTATGAAAGACTATTCTCCCCACCCTGACCTGCTCGCAGGTCGCGTCATTCTCGTCACCGGCGCCAGCTCGGGCCTCGGCCGCGCCGCCAGCCTGGCGTTTGCGCGCCACGGCGCCACCGTCGCCCTGCTGGCACGCGACGAAGCCAAACTCGAAGTGGTGTACGACGAAATCCTGGCCGCAGGCGGTCCTGAGCCTGCGATGTTTCCGTATGACCTCGCCGCTGCCGACGACCGCAGCCTGGAAACGCTGGCCGGAACCATCGCGCAGCACCTGAAGCGGCTCGACGGCTTGCTGCACAGCGCGCACCAGTTCTACAGCCTGACCCCCCTGGCACTACAGACGCTGGAACAGTGGCAGACCCTGATGCGGGTCAATCTCATTGCGCCATTCGCGCTGACCCGCGCCTGCCTGCCGCTGCTGAAACAGGCGCCCGATGCCTCGGTGGTGTTCACCGGCGAAACCCACGGCCATCAGCCCAGTGCGTACTGGGGCGGCTATGCCGTAGCGAAGTCGGGCCTGGAAACCCTCACCCGCATCTGGGCCGCCGAACTCGGCGCGGATGAAGACCTGCGCATCAATACCCTGATTCCCGGGCAGGTGGCGACCACCTTGCGCACGCGCACCCATCCCGGGCTGGCACCCGAAACCCTGCCCAGCACGGACGACTTGATGCCGTGGTATCTGTATCTGATGGGTGCGGCCAGCCGCACGGTGCGTGGCCAGATTGTGGAATGCCAGAGCTGACACGCCACATCATGGATATCGGCATGAAAATCGGCCGCTACGAAATCCTTGATGAAGTGGGCCAGGGCGCGATGGGCACCGTTTACCGGGCGCGCGATCCGCTGATCGAGCGGACCGTTGCCATCAAGACAGTGCCCATCGCGAAGTTGCGGCAGGAAGGCACCGACGAGGAATCGCGATTCCTGCGCGAAGCGCAGAGCGCGGGACGACTGTCGCACCCCAATATTGTGACCATCTACGACGTCGGCGAAGCAGACGAGGTCGCCTACATCGCCATGGAGTATCTCTCCGGCGCGACACTGCGCGACATCATGAACAGGGGGCCGATACCGCTCGACCTGGCGCTCGACACCGCCACGCAGATGGCTGAAGCACTGGCGTTTGCACACGAGCACGGCGTCATCCACCGCGACATCAAACCCGCCAACGTCGTCATCACCGGCCAGCACGGGCGCGTCAAGCTGACCGATTTCGGCATCGCACACTTCATCCACAGTGACCAGCCCCAGACCGGGCAGATGCTTGGGTCACCGCGCTACATGTCGCCGGAGCAGGCGATGGGGCGCGAGATCGATGGACGTTCGGACATTTTCTCACTCGGTGCCGTGTTGTACGAAATGCTCACCGGACACTACGCATTCGACGGCAGCAGCCTGCCCGCCATTGTGTATCGCGTGATCCACGAAACATCGGTGCCTGCCGCGTCCCTGCGCCCTCAATTGCCCGCCGGGATGTCCAGCCTGCTCGCACGCATGCTGGACAAGAATCCGCAGGCACGGCCGGATGCCCGCGCCCTGGTGAACGCCCTCCACGCGCTGGCCCCGGCCGCGCCGCAAGCGCCTGTGCCGCAGCCCTCCAACCGCATATCACGCCTGCTGCCCATGCTGGCATTTGGCACACCGGTCGCCGTGTTTCTGCTGATCGGGGTGGGTATCATCGTCATCGAGCATTTCCTGGCCACGCCGCCGCAAGCCGAGCTTCCCCTCACGCAGAACGCCGTCTCACAACCGGCCACAAGTGCGGCACGAGACAGCCAACCTTCAGCCGCGCGGGCCGACCCCGCACCCTCGCTGCAAAAGCAGGCGGTCAAATCGGACGCCTACCTTGCCGGCCTCGACAAGAAACAGGTTGAGTTGCGTATCAAGCGCACCGAACTGCTGCTGCAGTACACCGAGCAGCATCCCGACGTGGTGCAAATCGACCGGCAGCTCGAACAACTGCGCATCGAACGCCGCAGATACCTGCGGCAATCAAGGAAAAACTAGGCCCGCTACCAGTTGGTCTCGCGCTCGGCGGTCGCCGACACCTTGTGGATGCTGAGGTCGGCCCCGGTGAACTCCGCTTCCGCATCCAGCCGCAGGCCAATGAGGCGTTTCAGGATGCCGTACACCACAAGGCTGCCGAGTGTAGCCACCGCCACGCCGCCCAGCGTGCCGATCAGTTGCGCGACCAGACTGACGCCGCCCATACCGCCCAGTGCCTTGGCCCCAAAGATGCCCGCTGCAATCCCGCCCCATGCCCCGCACAGACCATGCAGCGGCCACACCCCCAGCACGTCGTCGATCTTCCATTTGTTTTGCGTCACCATGAACATCCACACGAACAGCGCGCCGGCGATCGCCCCGGTGGCCAGCGCACCGAGCGGATGCATCAGGTCCGAGCCCGCGCACACCGCCACCAGGCCCGCCAGCGGCCCGTTGTGGATGAAGCCGGGGTCGTTGCGGCCGATCGCCAGCGCGGCCAGCGTGCCGCCCACCATCGCCATCAGCGAATTCACCGCCACCAGGCCCGACACGGCCTCGATCAGCTGCGCCGACATCACGTTGAAGCCGAACCAGCCCACCGTCAGAATCCACGCGCCGAGCGCCAGAAATGGAATGTTCGA
>DASTEA010000011.1:0-4891 GCA_035710075.1 Thiobacillus sp. | reverse complement strand
GATCGGTGCCCGCGCACGGCATGCGGCGGGGCCGGCGCATCCTTTTACGCGCAGGCCGCGCCTGCATGCCGAAACTAAACGCTCATCGCACTGACAAACAGAATCCGACCGCACATCCACTCATGACCCAGACCCAGAAATCCAATCCGCTGCTCGAACTCCTGATCAACATCGTGATCCCCTCCGTCATCCTGATGAAGTTCAGCGGCGAGCAGGATCTCGGCGCCGTGGGCGGGCTGCTGGTGGCGCTGGCGTTTCCGCTCGGTTGGGGCACATTCGAATTGCTCGGGCGCAACAAGCTCAGTTTCTTGTCCGTGCTGGGTCTGGTCAGCATCCTGCTCACCGGCGGGATCGGCCTGCTGCAGCTCGATAGCCAGTGGTTGGCAGTGAAGGAAGCCGCGATCCCGGGCCTGATCGGCCTGGCCGTTCTGGTTTCCACCCGCACCCGCTACCCGCTGGTGAAAACCCTGCTCTTCAACCCGACGCTGATCGACGTGGCGCGGGTGCAGCAGCATCTCGAGGCGCGCGGCACGGCGCTGGATTTCGAGGCGCGCCTGCAGCATGCCACCTATATGCTGGGCGGCACCTTCTTCTTCTCCGCGGCGATGAACTACTTTCTGGCCACCTGGATCGTCACCAGCCCGGCCGGCAGCGAGGCGTTCAACACCGAACTCGGGCGCCTGACCCTGATGAGCTATCCGATGATTGCCCTGCCGTCGATGCTGATGATGATGGGCGCGCTTTACTACCTTGCCCGTGCGACGCGCGAACTGGCCGGGCTGAAACTGAGCGAAACGCTGAATACCGGGGATGCCCGCAAGCCATCCTGAACGGCAGCGGCATCCTTCAGGACCACAAAATAGCCCCGCGCAATGCGGGGCTTTTTTGTGGCTTGAACAGCCGGCCGGGCGGAAGATTGCGTTCCGGAGGAAGTGTCTATAGTGAAGTTCGTCCTATGTTGCGACGGACCCTGCGTTGGGGTTTCTGCATCAACCTGAAAGGAGAGATCGCCATGAACATGAAGATGATCAAGCCCTTGCTGTTGGGCACGCTTACGGCACTTTCCCTGGGCGTGGTCCAGGCCCAGGCGCAAACGCCGGCGCCGGCGGATAGCAGGGCTGCGGCCACCGATAAGCAGGAAGACCAGTTTTATGGCGCGATGCAGGAGCGTTACCGCTTGATGCAGGAACAGATCGGAAAAATTCGCCAGACCAAAGACCCCGCCGAGCGCCGCAGGCTGATGCAGGAGCATTGGCAGACCGTGCACGAAGGGGCAGGCATGATGGGCGGCTACGGGATGGGCCACGGCATGATGGGCGGCTACGGGATGGGCCCCGGCATGATGGGCGGTTACGGGATGGGTCCCGGCATGATGGGAGGGGGCTGGGGAATGGGGCCGCAGGGCTTGCCCGATCTCTCCGCCGACCAGCGGACCAAAATTGGCAAAATCCAGGATGAGACCCGCAGGAAGCACTGGGAATTGATGGGCCAGGTGATGGAGGAACAAGCCAGGCTGAGGGAGCTGTATAGCGCGCCCAAGCGGGATTCGGACGCAATTGCCAACACCCACAAGAAAATCAGTGAACTGCAGCGGCAGATGTATGAGTCTGCCGCTGACGCGCACAAACGCATGGAATCGGTCCTCACCAAGGAGCAGCAGGAAAAGTCGTGGCGTTTCTGGCGCAACTGGTGGTGAGGCGCCCGCTTTCACGCCGCATCCGGCTGCCCATAAAAAAGCCCCGCCGAAGCGGGGCTTTTGGACTGCGGTTACAACGGCTTCAGGGCTTTTCCCCGAAGGGTAGGCCGCGGTTGTAAAGACGCCGAGGCGTCAACAACCCTGCTTACATCATGCCGCCCATGCCGCCCATCCCGCCCATGTCACCCATGCCGCCACCCATCGCGGCAGACTGCTTGTCTTCCGGCAGGTCAGCGATCATGCAGTCGGTGGTCAGCATCAGGCCGGCGATCGACGCAGCGTTCTGCAGGGCGATGCGGGTGACCTTGGTCGGGTCGAGCACGCCCATCTTCACCATGTCGCCGTATTCGCCGGTTCCGGCGTTGTAGCCAAAGTTGCCCTTGCCTTCCAGCACCTTGTTGACGACGACCGAGGGCTCTTCGCCGCAGTTCTTGACGATCTGGCGAAGCGGCTCTTCGATGGCGCGCAGCACGATCTTCACGCCGGCTTCCTGGTCGTGGTTGTCGCCCTTCACCGCAGCCGCAGCAGCCTTGGCGCGCAGCAGCGCGACACCACCGCCGGGGACGATGCCTTCTTCAACGGCCGCACGGGTGGCGTGCAGCGCATCTTCGACGCGGGCCTTCTTCTCTTTCATCTCGACTTCGGTCGCGGCGCCCACCTTGATGATGGCGACGCCACCGGCCAGCTTGGCTTTGCGCTCCTGCAGCTTCTCTTTGTCGTAGTCGGAGGTGACTTCGTCGATCTGCTTGTTGATCTGGGCGATGCGGCCCTTGATGCCGTTGGCATCGCCCGCGCCGTCGATGATGGTGGTGTTTTCCTTGCCGATCTCGATGCGCTTGGCGCGCCCCAGATCGGTCAGCTGGGCTTTTTCCAGGCTCAGGCCGACTTCTTCGGCGATCACGGTGCCGCCGGTGAGGATGGCCATGTCTTCCAGCATCGCCTTGCGACGGTCGCCGAAGCCCGGCGCCTTGACGGCGCAGGTCTTGAGGATGCCGCGGATGTTGTTGACCACCAGGGTGGCGAGCGCTTCGCCGTCGACGTCTTCAGCGACGATCATCAGCGGCTTGCCGGCCTTGGCCACCTGTTCCAGTACGGGCAGCAGGTCGCGGATGTTGGAGATCTTCTTGTCGAACAGCAGGATGAAGGGATCTTCCAAGATCGCCATCTGTTTGTCGGGGTTGTTGATGAAGTAGGGGCTGAGGTAGCCGCGGTCGAACTGCATGCCTTCGACGACGTCGAGTTCGTTTTCCAGGCCCGAGCTGTCTTCAACGGTGATCACGCCTTCCTTGCCGACCTTGTCCATGGCGGAGGCGATGATGTCGCCGATCGAGGAATCCGAGTTGGCGGAGATCGCGCCGACCTGGGCGATTTCCTTGCTGCTGGTGCAGGGAACGGAAATCTTCTTCAGTTCGGCGGTGATGGCGATCACGGCCTTGTCGATGCCGCGCTTGAGGTCCATCGGGTTCATCCCGGCAGCCACGTACTTCATGCCTTCGTTGACAATCGATTGCGCCAGCACGGTTGCCGTGGTGGTGCCGTCACCGGCGACGTCGGAGGTCTTGGAAGCGACTTCCTTGACCATCTGCGCGCCCATGTTCTCGAGCTTGTCCTTCAGTTCGATTTCCTTGGCGACCGACACGCCGTCCTTGGTCACGGTGGGGGCGCCGTAGGAACGGTCGAGCACCACGTTGCGGCCTTTCGGGCCCAGGGTCACCTTGACGGCGTCAGCCAGGATGTTGACGCCAGCCACCATGCGGTGACGGGCGGAATCGCCAAAACGTACGTCTTTTGCAGCCATGTTTTACTCCTTGATATTTGAATTCGGTGGGACTAAAAATGCATTCACCACAGCGATATGTCCCGCAGGGACGGGTATCACCTGGGACACAGCGGCGCCGGGATCGACACAACCCGGAATAAGGGTTTGTTTGCCGCCGCGCCACTGTGCTTATTAACTGGTTGGGGTGATCAGGCCTCGACCACGCCCATGATGTCTTCTTCGCGCATCACCAGCAGTTCGTCGCCTTCGACCTTGACGGTCTGGCCGGCGTACTTGCCGAACAGAACGCGGTCGCCCACTTTGACGTCGAGCGGAATCAGCTTGCCCTGGTCGTCTTTCTTGCCTGCGCCGACGGCGACGATCTCGCCCTGGTCAGGCTTTTCGGTCGCGGTGTCGGGGATCACGATTCCGGAAGCGGTCTTGCGCTCTTCTTCCATGCGTTTGACAATCACTCGGTCGTGCAGAGGACGGATTTTCATTGCAAAGTCTCCATTGCGGTAGCGTTGATAACTGGCAGCGAGGGCTGCCCGAAAATAAGGAAGCGGCAAGGGTGCTGTTAGCACTCGCCGCCATAGAGTGCTAATAGTAGGGGCGCACTGTGACAATTTCAAGCCCATGAATGATCTTTTAAGTCGTACCCGCGCCGCCGTCTGGCATCCCTGCACCCAGATGAAACAGCTGGAAGCCGCCCCGCCGCTGGCGATTGCGCGCGGCGAGGGGGCGTGGCTGATCGATGTCGACGGCCGGCGCTATCTGGACGCGACTTCCAGCTGGTGGGTCAACCTGTTCGGCCACTGCAACCCGCGCATCAATGCGGCGATCACCGACCAGCTCGGCAAGATCGAGCACGTGATGCTGGCCGGCGCCACCCACGAACCGGTGGTGGAACTGTCGGAGCGGCTGGCAAAGCTGACCGGGCTGGGCCATGCGTTCTACGGCTCCGACGGCGCCTCGGCCACCGAAATCGCGCTGAAAATGAGCGTCCATTTCTGGCGCAACGCGGGCCGGCCGGAGAAGAACGGCTTCATCAGCCTCAAGAAGGGTTACCACGGCGAAACCCTCGGCGCGCTGTCAGTGACGGACATCCCGCTGTTCAAATCGACCTATGAGCCGCTGCTGCGGCACACAGTGCAGGTGCCGACGCCGGACGCGCGGCTGGCCGAGGCGGGGGAGTCGGCCGAGGCTTTCGCCCTGCGCTGCGCCGCCGCACTGGAAGCCCATTTTGCCGAGCACGCGGCCACCACCGCCGCCTTCATCGTCGAACCGCTGGTGCAGGGCGCGGCCGGAATGGCGATGTATCACCCGGCGTATCTCACCCGTGCGCGCGAACTGTGCGACCGCTATCACGTGCACCTGATAGCGGACGAGATCGCGGTCGGCTTCGGTCGCACCGGAACGATGTTCGCTTTCGAGCA
>DASTEA010000010.1:0-2747 GCA_035710075.1 Thiobacillus sp. | reverse complement strand
AAAGGCTCGCGCGTTACCGTCGGCACGTAATACAACTGGGCGTTGTCCAGCGCCTCGATCTCGGCGCGGTAAGCCAGCTCGGCCACCGTGCGCACCGAGTGCACCAGCACTACACTTTCATAGCGGGCGTAGAGTTCGGGGTCGCGGATCAGGCTCATGAACGGCGCCAGTCCGGTACCGGTGGCAAGCATATACAGCGTGCGCCCCGGCAACACGTGATTGAGCGTGAGCGAGCCGGTGGTCTTGCTGTTGACCCACACCGTGTCGCCGGGTTTGACCTGCGCCAGCTGGCTGGTCAGCGGGCCGTCCGGCACGTGAATGCTGAGAAACTCAAGATGGTCGCGGTCGGCGGTGGAGACAATGGAGTACGCACGCGCCACCAGCTTGCCTTCGCGCTTCAGGCCGAGGGTGACGAATTCGCCGTTCTCAAACGCAAAATCCGGCGGGCGGCTGAGCGTGAAGCTGAAGGTCTTGTCCGACCACGGCCGCACCGACTGCACGGTTTGTTCACTGTAAGGCATGTTTTCCCCTGTATTTCCATGTGCCGCATAAGGCACTCAGTTCATTGGACGACACGAGCAGGATGCAGTTCCAGCGTGCGCGCCCACCCGTTGTTCATCCCTTGATGCAGACCAGCGGCTTCAGCTTGGCCACCTTGCGCGCCAGCCCGGCGCGGTCAGCCGCCTCCACCACGGCGCTGACGTCCTTGTAGGCGCCGGGCGCTTCTTCCGCCACGCCACGCAGCGAGGGGCTGCGGATCAAAATGCCCTGGCTGGCGAGTTCGTCCACCAGCGCCCGGCCGTGCCACTGGCGGGTGGCCTGGTGGCGGCTCATGGCGCGCCCGGCGCCGTGGCAGGCGGAGCTGAAAGCGCGTGTTCCGCCTTCCTCGGTGCCGGCCAGAATGTAGGACGCGGTGCCCATGCTGCCGCCGATCAGCACCGGCTGGCCGATATCGCGCAACTCGCCGGGCAGGCTCGGGTGGCCCGGGCCGAAGGCGCGCGTTGCGCCCTTGCGGTGCACATACAGACGGCGCGTCTGGCCGCCGACCGTATGCCACTCCTCCTTGCAGGTGTTGTGCGAGACGTCGTAGATCAGGGTGAGATGGGTTCCCGGCACGAGGTCGGCGAACACCTTGCGGGCGAGGTGGGTGATCACCTGGCGGTTGGCCAGCGCGCAGTTGACCGCCGCGCGCATGGCACCGAGATAGGCCTGGCCGACGGGCGAATGGATGGGCGCGCAGGCGAGCTCGCGGTCGGGCAGCTCGATGCCGTAACCCGGCGCGGCGATCACCATCTGCTTGAGGAATTCGGTGCCGATCTGGTGCCCCAGCCCGCGCGATCCGCAATGAATGCTGACCACCACCTCGCCCTGGCGCAGGCGAAAACGCTCGGCCGCCTTGACGTCGTAAATCTCGACGATTTCCTGCAACTCGAGGTAATGGTTGCCGGAACCGAGGGTGCCGATCTCGTCGCGCTGGCGGCGCTTGGCGTGCTCGGACACCCGGTTCGGCTCGGCGCCAGTCATGCAGCCGTGTTCCTCAATGCGATCCAGATCGGCCTCGCTGCCGTAGCCCTGCTCGACCGCCCAGCGCGCACCGCCGCGCAGCATCGCGTCCATCTCGCCGGCGTTCAGGCGCACCAGGCCGGTGCTGCCCACGCCAGCCGGACTATGGGTGAACAGGCGGTCAGCCAGCCGCTGCTTGAGCGGTGAGATCTCTGCAGCCTGCAGCCCGGTATGCAGGGTGCGCACGCCGCAGGAAATGTCAAATCCCACCCCGCCGGCGGACACCACGCCGCCTTCGTCGGCATCGAACGCCGCCACCCCGCCGATCGGGAAGCCGTAGCCCCAGTGCGCGTCGGGCATGGCGTAGGCTGCCTGGACAATGCCCGGCAGGGTGGCGACGTTGGTGATCTGCTCGAACACCTTGTCGTCCATCTCGCTGATCAACGCCCGATCGGCATAGATCACCGCCGGCACGCGCATTTTTCCGAACGGCGCGATGTGCCATTCGGAATCCGATACCTGGTTAAGCTGCTCAAGATTCATTTTTTCACACGTCCACCACGCATTGGGCCAGCCACTGCCCGGACTCACGCTTTTCCACTTTCAGTTCAGTATAGGTAGCGCCCTTGACCTCGACAGCCGGCTGGTGTTTCTGCGCATCCACCGCCTCACCCCACGCAGTGGCGTGCAGGCACCGCCCGTTCAGCGTGACCTCAAAGCGGCTGAACAGCATATGGCGCGCCGCCATTTCGAGGATCAGGGCGTTGAGCCAGTCGACCAGCAGCAGTTCGTCGTCCGGCGCCTCGCAGCGGATTTCCACCGCCTGGTCCGGCGCCACCCAAGCCAGATCGGTGACGATGGCGGTCATCGCCAGCGCCGCCTGCTCGAAGGCGGCCGCCAGGGTCGGTCCGACGCCACGCACGCCCATGTCTGCCCGATGCGGAAAATGCTCCCATCGCGCTGCAATCATGATGGGGTCTCCCGTTGATTCCTTGCCAGCCCCTGGTCCGGCTCAGTCGGCGATGTCTTCCAGCAGGTCGACCACCACACGGGTACGCGTATTCATGATCACCACATCGGTGCCGATGATGACGCGCACATATTCGGGCGGCAGCCGCGACAGGCGTTGGTCCAGCGAATAAGGGAGGTAGCGCAATTGCGCGTCCTCGTGAATCGGCTGGTTGGGCCTGACCCGCCAGGCATGGCCGGGCGGAAGGCGGCCCTTTTTGACCTGTCCGGGAGGG
>DASTEA010000009.1:0-3640 GCA_035710075.1 Thiobacillus sp. | reverse complement strand
ACGACATTGCCGTTACGATCGAGCACGATTGTATAGGGCAACCCCCCGCTCGGGTTGCCAAGTTGCCGCGCCAGGCTGTGGGCGGCACCCTCGCCGATCAGGATCGGGTAGTTGACCGGCATCTGTTGCAGAAACCGTGCGACGTTGGCTGAATTGTCGATGGCGATGCCGACAAATTCGATACCCTGGGGACGATACTGCGTGCGCAGGGAGACAAAATCCGGCATTTCCTCGCGACACGGTGCACACCAGCTGGCCCAGAAGTTCAGCACCACGACCTGACCACGCCATTGCGACAGCGCCTGAGGCTGTCCCCGTTCATCGGGGAAGCTGAGCTGCCACAGTGCACCGGTGGGGACAGCTGGCGCTTGCGGCGCATAGCGCGTCTGGGCAAACCATATTCCGGTTGCCAGGGCGGCCAGCGCCACCGGGATGATATAGAGCAGTTTTTTGTGCATGGTTGCGCCGACCGCAAGGTACAGGGCGCCGGGTGCGGCGTCTGTGGTTTCGCGGGCGGGCGAAGAGTACACCGCCATGCGCGGGGTGTCCATTTGGGCGGGGATCCGGCTTTGGGCGGGATCCGCCGGGCGCGACCGGCGTTGCCGGAGCGCCATCCCGTGGGCGGCTTAACTGGCGCTGGTCTCGATGCTGCCCTTGTCGCCGGTGTTGTCCTCGGCCGTGACGACAACCTTGTCGCCCGTTTTCATGCCTCTGACCTTGAACGAGTGGTAGGGGTCTTTCGAGATGCCGCCACCCAGCTGTCCATCCAGCACGATTTTGCCGTTTACGGAAACGCTCATATTGCGGACGAAATGCGCGGGGATCAGTTGGCCGCTCTTGGCGTCCTTGCGCAGCCCGTTTTCGGAGGGGTGGGTCATCAATACGCGGATGTCACCGTTGCCCGCGCGAATTCGCATTGCAATCGCCATGGTTTGCTCCTTGAGCCGGGAAGTGGGTCAGCCGCCGCAGCCGCCGACGGTGACCTTGACCTCCTTGGTCGCCGTATAGAGCTTGCCGCCCGCCTTCACCACCGCGCGCACGTTGGCGGTTTGCCCCATCTTGATGCGGGTCGACAGAAAGCCGTCGAAATCGGACAGGGTGTACAACGCGACCAGCGGGAAAGGATTCTTCTCACCCAGGATCGCGATGGACTCGACGTCGGGCAGGGTGGTCACGACCTCCACCGGTACCACGGCACCGTTTTCCGCGATGTCGGGCGCCTTCACCACGATGTCCGGCGATGGGGTTGCGCCGCTTGCGCCGATCGCGGCGAGCGCGTCGGCTGCCTTGGCTGCCGAGAAAGCCGCGCTGTTCCAGTCAGCCAGAACCCGGCCGGGTTTCAGCAAGCCGGCCGCGACGGCCGTGGCGATCAGGCCAGCCGAAGCGGCCGATCTGAGCAGAAGTCTGCGTGTCGTATCCATCGTTTCTCCTTGGAAAAAAGTGGCGGACCACATTTTGCGGGAAGCGTAAACACTCATTACAGACGTTCCGGATCAAACGTCAACCTCAAACCACGTTCACGCGCGAGCGATTGAAGCCCTCATGCGCGCCGCCTGTCTACAGCGTGCCGTAGGAATGCAGCCCCGACAGGAACATGTTGACGCCGATGAAGGCAAAGATCGTGACGAACAGGCCGACCACCGCCCACCACGCCAGCATCGGGCCGCGCAGGCCCTTGACCAGGCGGATGTGCAGCCAGGCCGCGTAGTTCAGCCACACGATCAGCGCCCAGGTTTCCTTCGGGTCCCACGACCAGTAGCCGCCCCAGGCTTCGGCGGCCCACATCGCGCCGAGGATGGTGGCGATGGTGAAGAAGGCGAAACCGATGGCGACCGCCTTGTACATCATGTCGTCGATCACTTCCAGCGCGGGCAGGCGGCTGGCGAGGATGCCGCGCCCGGCAAGCAGGTAGGCCGTGCCGAGCATGGCGGCGATGGAAAACGCGCCGTAGCCGATGAAGTTGGCGGGCACGTGCAGTTTCATCCACCACGACTTGAGCGCGGGCACCAGCGGCTGGATTTCGTGGGCGCCGCGGTCGAAGGTGTACCACAGGATGAAGCCGACCGCCGCGGAGATCACCAGCAGCACAAAGGCACCCATCTGCCGCGTCTGATAACGCGCCTCGTAATACAGGTACAGCATCGCTGTGATCAGGCAGAACAGGACGAACACCTCGTACAGGTTGGACACCGGGATATGGCCGACGTCGGTGCCGATCAGGTAGGACTCGTACCAGCGCACCGCCAGGCCTACGAAGCCCAGCGCGACCGCGCTCCAGGTCAGACTGCTGCCGGTCTTCATCGTGAATTCGGAACGCGCCAGCAGACCCGCCCAGTACGTCAGCGTGGCGAACCCGAACAGCGCGCACATCCACATGATGGCGGCCTGGCTGGAGATCAGGTACTTGAGGAAGAAGGCTTCTTCCATGCGCGCCAGGTTGCCCTGGTACTGGCTGATGGCGAACAGGCTGATCGCGCCGACCACGATGAACAGCGGACGGAACGGTTTCCAGAGCCAGCCGAACAGGGCCAGTGACGGAATCGCCGCCAGCAGGATGGCTTTTTCATAGATGTCCATGAAATCGCCGAAGCGCGACAGGGCGAACAGGGCGCCCACCACGACGATGGCGGCGAACAGCCAGTCGAACCACGACAGGCGCTTCAGCAACGGGATGGGTTGATTGAGGGCGAGTTCCATGTTTAAGCCTCCGGTTTATTGTGCGGGGGTGGACGCTTGTTGGGTAAGCGTGTCCAGCGCCTGCGCGTGCTGGGTGAATTCCTTCTCGAAATCGATGGTGTGCTTGGCCGACGACATGGCCAGCAGCGCGTGGCCCGGCTTGATGCGCAGCCACACCCGGCGTTCGCGTACATAGAGCATGAAGAATATGCCGAGTGTCAGCAGCAGCGAACCCAGATAGACCACGTTCTGGCCGGGCGAGCGGGTGAGCTGCAGGCCGCTGGCCTTGACCTCCTCATACTGCGTCAGTTGCAGATAGATCGGCGCGCCGTAGACGAACATGTCACTCATGCTGTTGAGGGTGTCGCGCACCAGCCAGCCGGTGGCTTCGTCGGCCTGGGGCGCGGGCAGACCGGCCTGGCGGTTGACGATCTGCAGTGCCTCGAACGCGGCGAGTTCGAGGATGCGTAGATAGGTGCCCACCGCCTTTTCGCGCTCGGCCTCGGGGATTTTTTCCTCGATGAAGCGGCCCAGCGACTGAAAGCCGCCTTCGGCAAACAATGCCAGCATCTGGGTGGCGCTGAGCTTCAACTTGTCTTCGATTTCCGTGCCCCAGGCATTTTGCGGCAACGCCTGGCGGGCGAAGCGGGCGGCGATTTCGGGACGCAATTCCGCATTCAGCAGCGCGCCGCGCAGCCGCATGAAGCTGTCGATATCGCCCGCAGCGTCGAGTGGCATGCGCAGGTAGCGGAAGGCCTCGTTCGGCGAGTCGCGCACCCCCGACATCAGGAACCAGCGCCCATCGAGTTCCATCGGCAGCATATAGTTGGAAAACTCGCGCGCCTGGCCGCGCGCATCGCGCAGCTTGTACTGGAAGCTTGGGCCGACGTTGCGCAGGTGCTTTTTGTCGCTGACCGGGCTGCCGCCGAGCACGCTCATGGTGCTGCCGGACGCCTCGATTTCG
>DASTEA010000008.1:0-2950 GCA_035710075.1 Thiobacillus sp. | reverse complement strand
CGAGAACGGCTTTTTCCGGCTGGCGACCGAGGCCGACCTGCCGCAGTCGATCGGCCGCATGAGTGCCAACATGGGCAACGCCGGCGTGCTGATGCGCGCCTATGTCTACGCGCGCCTCTTGGGCCGCGAGGGCATGCACCGCGTTGCCGAATACGCCACGCTCAACGCCAACTACCTGATGGCCCGGCTGCGCGAGGCCGGCTTCGACCTCGCCTTCCCCGAGCGCCGCGCCAGCCACGAATTCATCGTCACCCTGAAGAAGCTGAAGGACGCCACCGGGGTGTCCGCGATGGACTTCGCCAAGCGCCTGCTCGACTACGGCTACCACGCGCCGACCACCTACTTCCCGATGCTGGTGCCCGAGTGCCTGCTGATCGAGCCGACCGAGACCGAAAGCCGCGAGACGCTCGACGGCTTTGTCGAGGCGATGATCACGATCAAGCGCGAGGCCGAAACCAAGCCGGATCTGGTGAAGGGTGCGCCCTACAGCCTGCCGGTGCGGCGACTGGACGACGTCAAGGCCGCGCGTGAACTCGATCTGGCGTACAAGCCAGGGGCATGAGCGATCCCGTCAGCCCGTTCAAGGGCAAGACCGGCCTGCAGCGCGTGTTGAATGCTGCAGGCTACTCGTGGGCCGGTCTCAGCGCAGCCTTCAGGCACGAGAACGCGTTCCGGCAGGAGGTTTTTCTGGCGTTGCTGCTGATTCCGCTGGCGCTGTACCTGGGGGAAACCGGAATCGAACGCGCGCTGATGGCCGGCGCGGTTCTGCTGGTGCTGATGGTCGAATTGCTGAATTCGGCACTGGAGGCCGCGGTCGACCGCATCTCGCTGGAACACCATCCGCTCATCAAGCGCGCCAAGGACATGGGCAGCGCGGCGGTGATGATCGCGCTCGTCAACGTCGCAGTCGTGTGGGCGCTCATTCTTCTGGGCTGAGCCGGGTCTTTGCAGCGCTGTGGGTTGACGCTGCTGTCTTTTCGCAACGGGCTATGGGTCGGTTGGACGTTTCGATCGCGCCGGCCGCGCAGGCGAATGAATCCCCGTGAATGATGCCTTGGCGGCCCTGCGTATAATTCGCGCTGTCGCTTTCAATCCACAGCCATCATGCGCACCCTCATCTGCGGTTCCCTCGCCTTCGACTCCATCATGGTGTTTCAGGATTACTTCAAGCACCACATCCTGCCCGACAAGATTCACATGCTGAACGTGTCGTTTCTGGTGCCTGAGATGCGGCGCGAATTCGGCGGCTGCGCCGGCAACATCGCCTACAACCTCAAGCTGCTGGGCGGCGAGCCGCTGATCATGGCGACCGTCGGCGACGACTTCGGCGCCTACGCCGACCGCCTTGACGCCCATGCGATTTCGCGTGACTACATCCGCCATGTTACGGGCACCTACACCGCGCAGGCCTTCATCACCACCGACCTCGCCGACAACCAGATCACCGCCTTCCACCCCGGCGCGATGAACTATTCGCACGAGAATGACGTGCGCCTGGTGCCGGACGTCAAGCTCGGCATCGTCTCGCCGGACGGCCGCGACGGCATGCTGCGCCACGTTCGCGGCTTCCACGAAGCCGGCGTGCCGTGCGTGTTCGATCCCGGCCAGGGCATGCCGCTGTTCACTGGCGAGGAACTGCTGGAGTGCGTCCACAAGTCCAGCCACGTCATCCTCAACGACTACGAAGCCGAACTGCTGCAGGCGCGCACCGGGGAAAATCTGGCCACGCTGGCGCGTCACGTCGAGGCGCTGATCTTGACACGCGGCGCCGAGGGCTCGGTGATCTACACTGCAGGTGGCCAGATCGACATTCCGGCTGCGCGCCCTGCCGCCATTCTCGATCCCACCGGCTGCGGCGATGCCTATCGCAGCGGCATCCTGTACGGCATCACCCGCGGGTTCGACTGGGAAACCTCCGGGCGTCTGGGGAGTCTCATGGGAGCGTTCAAGATCGCCCAGCGCGGCGGGCAGAACCACCGCCCCGACCATGCTGAGATCGCCAGCGAATTCCATGCCCAGTTTGACTATCATTATGAGTAAACTCAGGAGCACGTCATGAACAAACCGTTCGCAGTTGCACTCATTGCCGCCAGCACGCTGCTGCTGGCAGGCTGTCCGGCAGGCCTGGGGGGCGGGGATTACAGCCGCAGCCAGGCGCGCACCGTGCAGGAGGTGCAGATGGGCGTCGTGGAGTCGGTACGCGAGGTCACCATCGAGGGCACCAAGACGCCGATCGGCGCGGGCGCGGGAGCGGTCGTCGGCGGCGTGGCCGGCAGCACGGTCGGGAGCGGCCGTGGCAGCGTGGTCGGCGCAACCGTCGGCGCGGTGCTGGGCGGCGTGGGCGGCGCAGCGGCGGAAGAGGCCGTGACCCGGCAAAAGGGCCTGGAAATCACCGTCAAGCTCGATTCGGGACGGATGATTGCCATCACCCAGGCGGCCGACCAGGAATTCCGGGTGGGTGACCGCGTGCGCGTGCTGTCGGGCGGGGGCGTCACCCGGGTGACGCAATAAGCCCGAAACAACACACTGGATAAATCAGCAGCACCGTTTCTCATACTGCCGTCGCCATGCTTTAGCACCGTATCTGCAAGCGGGCGCATTCCGTCACTGGAAATCCCCATGCCGACGTTAGCAGCCTCGCTGGCGATGGGCAACATACAATACAAGCGTGATAGTTGCCCGCCTGCCCCGCTTTCTTCGCCGTGCCATTCGCATCAGCCTGCTGGCGCTGCATCTGGCATGGGGGGTGACGCTGGCGGGGCTGGTGTTTCCTTGGCTAAACGCGGCGCGACGCGACCGCCTCATTACGGCCTGGGCGCGGCGTTTGCTCAGGGTGCTCGGGGTGCGGGTGCGGATCACGCCTGCGCCCAGCCTGCCGGGCGGCGCGCTGCTGGTGTGCAACCACGTGTCGTGGCTGGATATTTATCTGATCTACGCCGCCCAGCGCGTG
>DASTEA010000007.1:0-8604 GCA_035710075.1 Thiobacillus sp. | reverse complement strand
GAGGGTTACGCCGAAGGGCTGGCCGCCGGACGGGTGGAGGGGGAAAAGGCCTGCGGGCGCATGAAACAACTGGTCGAAAGCTTCTCGACGACCCTGGATAACCTCGATTTCCGACTCGCCGACATGGTGCTGGAACTGGCGCTTGACGTGGCGCGCCAGGTGGTGGCGGGCGAACTGACGGCGCGCCCGGAACGCATCCTCGATGTGGTCAATCTGGCGCTGAAGGAGATGGCGGAAACCAGCCGCGAGGCGCGCCTGCTGCTGAATCCGGAAGACGCCGCGCTGGTGCGCCCGCACGTGGAACAGGTGCTGGACAGGAACCGCCTGCGCATCGTCGAAGATGCGCGCATCGTGCGCGGCGGCTGCCTGATCGAAACCGCGCAGGGTGATCTCGATGCCACGCTGCCCGCACGCTGGCGTCAGGTGGTCCTGGTGCTCGGCAGCAACAAGAACTGGATCGACTAATGGAGCGCATCGTCCGCCTGCGCGAATACCTGGCCAACTGCCGGCGCGCGGTGGGCTGGGCGACGCCGATTGCGGGCAGCGGGCGCCTCACCCGGGTGTCCGGGCTGGTGATGGAAGCGGTCGGGCTGCGGCTTCCGGTGGGCAGCCAGTGTCAGGTGCAGGTGCCCGGCGGACAGAGCATCGAGGCCGAGGTGGCCGGTTTTTCCGGTGATCGCCTGTTCATCATGCCGGCCACCGACATTTACGGCGTGATGCCGGGCGCGCGTGTGATTCCCGACAACCCGATGGCGGCGCAGCCGCCGCGCCTGGGGATGCACTACGTGCCGCGTCGCCGCGCGCAGGACCGGGTACGCCAGGTGCCGGTCGGCGAGGCCCTGCTGGGGCGTGTGCTCGATGGTGCCGGGCGGCCGCTGGATGGTCTGGGCCCGCTGCTGCTGGAACGTCGGGTGCCCCTGTACAGCCGTCCGATCAATCCGCTGGAACGTGCGCCGATCCGGCAGACGCTGGACGTCGGTGTGCGCGCGGTCAACGGGCTGTTGACGGTGGGACGCGGGCAGCGGCTCGGCCTGTTTGCCGGCAGCGGCGTCGGCAAGAGTATTTTGCTTGGCATGATGGCGCGCTATACCGAAGCCGACGTGGTGGTGGTGGGACTGATCGGCGAACGTGGCCGCGAGGTCAAGGAATTCATCGACGGCATCCTGGGCGTCGAGGGCATGGCGCGCGCGGTGGTCGTGGCCGCGCCCGCCGACCACCCGCCGTTGATGCGGCTGAACGGCGCGGCGTATGCGATGGCGATCGCCGAACACTTCCGCGACCAGGGCAAGCACGTGTTGCTCATCATGGATTCGCTCACCCGCTACGCGATGGCTCAGCGCGAGGTGGCGTTGGCGATCGGTGAACCGCCCGCCACCAAGGGCTACCCGCCGTCGGTCTTCGCCAAGCTGCCGCAGTTGGCCGAACGCGCAGGCAACGGCCGCAGCGGCAGCGGCTCGATCACTGCGTTTTTTACCGTGCTGATGGAAGGCGACGACCAGCAGGATCCGATCGCCGATGCGGCGCGCGCAATCCTCGACGGTCACATCGTATTGAGCCGCGATCTGGCCGATGCCGGGCATTATCCCGCCATCGATATCGAAGCCTCGATCAGCCGTGTCCAGCCCGACCTGCTCTCGGAGGAGGCGCTGGAGCGCACCCGCCGCTTCAAGTATCTCTATTCGCGCTACATGCGCAGCCGCGACCTGCTGGCCGTCGGCGCCTATGTGCCGGGTGCCGACCTGGTGCTGGATGAAGGGGTGCGGCTGTATCCCGGAATGCAGGGCTATCTGATGCAGGGCATGAATGAACGCGCGTCGCTGGATTCTGCCCGCACCGGACTGGATGAGGTGCTCGGTTGAAGCCGTTTTCCCTGGCACGGATTCTGCAGCTTGCCGAGCGCCGCGCTGAAGGTCTGTCGCGCGAGGTCAAGCTCGCGCACGGCATCTGGCTGCGCGGGCGCGGGCGCCACGTCCAGTTGACCACGCTGCGCGATGCGCACGTTGCGCAGTTGGCCAGCCAGTTGCGCGATGGCGTGTCAGCGACGCAGCTGCGGGAGATGAATCGTCTGCAGCACGCACAGGCCGCAGAAATGCAGGCTGCACAAGCCGCCATCGACGCCGCGCACCGCGACTGGCAGGCGCGGCTGGCCGAATGGATGCAGGTCGACCAACGGGTCAAGGCACTGCGCCTGCTGGAGCAGCGCCACCTGGCGCAGGCGGCGATCCAGCAAAGACGCAGCGATCAGCGTGAGCATGACGAACTGGTTGAGCTGACGCATCGCCAGGATGCCGGGCGGGTACGTTGATGCGTTTGCTGGAACTGACACCTGCGGAAATTGCTTTTTTGGCCGCGCCGCCCACGGCCTCAGACAGCTTGCAGGCGCGGCTGCCGCGCAAGCTTGCCGCGACGCTGAGCGCGCGTCTGCGCCTGCCGGTTCAGGCGATGGCGCGGCCACACATGAGGGTGCCAGCCCAGGGGGGCGCTACGCCGCCCGGGGCGCCGGCGTCTCCCGCCTGGCAGCCCGATGCCGCGCTGGCCAGCTTGTGGCTGATCCGCCGCCTTGGTGGCCAGCGCGTGATGGGCACGACCCCCTTTGTGCCGCACACCTTGATCCATACCCTGGACGCCGTGCTGGCGGAGTGCTGGCTGGATGCGGCGCAGGCCAGTCTGCCGGCTGCGCTGGCGTGGCAGATCACGGCAGCGCACACGCAGGCGACGCTCGCCGTGCACTTGCCGCACCACACAACCGACATGACGCGCTGGGCGCGAGGAGTGATACGGCATGGTTAAGTTCGCTGCGGGAGGCGCGTTGCTGCTGATTCCGTCCTGGGCGCTGGCCGCGCCCGACACCGCCAGCAGTATGCTCACGGTGCTGCTGAGTCTGGGGCTGATCCTGGGCGGATTCGTCGCGGTCGCGTGGCTCGCCCGCCGCTATCTGCCGGGCATGGGCGCGCAAGGCGTGGTCAAGGTGGTGGGGACGACCGCGGTCGGCACCCGCGAGCGCGTGGTGGTGGTCGAGGTCGACAACACCTGGCTGCTGCTGGGGGTGGGCGGAGGCAACGTGCGGCTGCTGCATACCCTGCCGAGGCCTGCCGATTCGACCACGCCG
The DNA here is from genome assembly GCA_035710075.1 of Thiobacillus sp. Taxonomy (GTDB): domain Bacteria; phylum Pseudomonadota; class Gammaproteobacteria; order Burkholderiales; family Thiobacillaceae; genus Thiobacillus. The sequence goes on along the minus strand of DASTEA010000007.1, from coordinate 5,495 downwards.
GTGGCGGAGCGCGTGTGATGAAAATGATCCTGACGCTGGCGGCGCTGGCGCTGAGTGTGCCTGCCCTGGGCGCGGACAGCAGTGTGCCGCTGCTGAGCGTGACCCCCGGCGCGGGCGGGCAGGTGATCGGGGTGCCGGGCGCGAGCCTGCCCTGGCTGCTGCTGTTTCCGTTTTTGCCGGCCCTGCTGCTGGCGTTCACGGCCTTCACCCGCATCGCGGTGGTGCTGTTCCTGCTGCGGCAGGGGCTCGGCAGCCATACCGCGCCGCCGAATCTGGTGCTGACGGGGCTGGCCGTGCTGCTGACGATTTTCGTGATGTCGCCCGCGCTCAAGACCCTCGATGCCGAGGCCTATCAGCCCTTTCTGTCGGGCGCGCTGAATTTCAACGACGCCGCCGAAAAAGCCGCGCAGCCGCTGAAAGGCTTCATGCTGCGGCAGACCCGTGCCGAGGATCTCGCTCTTTTCATCGGCGACGACAAGACCATTGACCCCGCTGCAGTCAACCAAAATGGGGCGGAGAGCGTGCCGCTGGCTGCGCTGGCGCCGGCCTTCCTCACCAGCGAGCTCAAGACCGCGTTCCAGATCGGCTTCATGGTGGTGTTGCCATTCCTGGTGATCGACCTGGTGGTCGCCGCCGTGCTGACCGCGCTGGGCATGATCATGCTGCCGCCGCAGCTGGTGTCGCTGCCGCTCAAATTGCTGTTGTTCGTCACGGTTGACGGCTGGCATTTGCTGGTCGGTTCATTACTAGGCAGCTTCTGATGGAAGGCCTCGCCCGCGACGCGCTGTGGCTGTTGATGGTGGTGGCCGCGCCGGTATTGCTGGCGGGACTGCTGACTGCATTTGCCATCAGCCTGTTCCAGGCCGCCACGCAAATCCTCGAACCCACGCTGTCCTTTGTCCCCAAGCTCATCGTCGTGCTCATCGTGCTGGCGATTCTGGGCAGCTGGATGGGCGGGCAACTGGTCGAGTTTGCGCGCAGCGTGTTGACCGATTTCCCGGTGCTGGTCGAATGAGGCGTTGATGCCGCTGACCGAAGCAAGTCTGGCGGTATGGTTGTTCGCCTTTGCCCGCCTTGCCGGATGGGCGCTGCTCGATCCGCTGACCGGCCGCCTGCCGGTGCTGCTGCGACTGCTGCTGGCCGCCGTACTGGCCGCCGCGCTGGCGCCGGGCCTGGCGCTCAACGCGCTCGCACCCTTCACCGTGCAAGGCATGCTGGCGTTGGGCCTGGAAGGCGTGTGGGGCGCCGCGCTGGCGCTTTGCGTGCGGCTGGTTTTTGCTGCGGTCGAGGCCATGTTGGTATGGACCGGGCACACCGCGACGGGCGGCCTGCTGACCCTGACCGCCGAACAGGCGGCGCCCGCAGACGCCGCCTGGCGTGCGCTGGCGGGGTGGCTGGCGGCGATGGCGTTTCTGGGCGCCAGTGGCCATCTACTGATCGTCGACGCGTTGCGTGACAGCTTCGTCGCCATGCCGGTTGCCGTCCTGCCCGCCGCAACCGATCTGCGTCAGCTGGCAGACGCCGCCAGCTGGCTGTTCGCCACCGGCGTGCAACTGGCCTTGCCGCTGCTGGCCCTGGCGCTGCTGATCCAGTTGGCATTCGGCATTGTTGCGCGCACCACGCCGGGGCTCGACATGTTCTCGGCCGGGCTGGGGATCGCGGCGCTGGGGCTGATGGCGGCCTGGGTATGGGCGGTGCCGCTGGTCGCCCATGGTATAGGGCTGGGCATCGAGCGACTGGCAACTTGGCTGGGCCGGCTCAGTTGAGCATGGGCCCCCAGGAAATGCTGTTGGATGAAAAAGCTTCGGCGCGCCTGTGTGGGTGTGATCGCGTCAGCCTGAAACGAACCTGGAATTTTGTGCCGTGACCGAGAAACCGACCTCAGATGCCCTGGTCCTGTTTGGCGCTTCGGGCGATCTTGCCCGACGCAAGATATTCCCCGCGCTGCACGACATGTTGCGGCATGGCCGCACGCTGCCGCCGATTGTCTGCGTGGCGAATTCTCCGGGGTGGGATCTTGAGCGTTTGCGCGCCCACGCCCACGACGGCATTGCCGAATTTGGCGGTGGGGTCGATGAGACGATATTCCGCAATCTCGCCAGTTTGCTGAGTTATATCAACGGCGACTACGAAGACCCCACCACTTTCGTCGAATTGCGTCGCGCGCTTGAGAACCGGCAACGCCCCCTGCATTACTTTGCCATTCCCCCGGGGATGTTTCCCGTGGTGGTGCGCGGACTGGAGGCGGCCGGTTGCATGAAGGATGCACGGGTGGTGGTGGAAAAGCCCTTTGGACGGGATCTTGAATCGGCGCGTTCGCTTAACGCAATCTTGTATGAGGCGCTGCCGGAATCCGGAATCTTCCGCATCGATCACTATCTTGGCAAAGAAGCGGTGCAGAACATTCTGTATTTCCGTTTTGCCAACTCCTTTCTCGAACCGATCTGGAACCGCAACCATATCCGGCAGATCCAGATCACCATGTCGGAGAGCTTCGGCGTAGCGGGGCGGGGGTGCTTCTACGATTCGGTCGGGGCGATCCGCGACGTGCTGCAGAACCACCTGCTGCAGATTCTCGCCCTGCTGGCGATGGAGCCGCCGCTCGGCACCAGTGCAGAGGCGGTTCGCGATGAACAGGCCAAATTGCTCAAGGCCATCCGCCCACTGGCGCCTGGCGACTTGGTCCGGGGACAGTACGAAGGCTACGGCAACGAGGATGGCGTGGCACACGGTTCAGACACGGAAACCTTTGCCGCCGTGCGCTTCTTCGTCGACACCTGGCGCTGGGCGGGCGTGCCCTTTATCGTGCGCACGGGGAAGCATTTGCCGCTCACCACCACCGAGATTCGCGCCGAGTTTCAACTTCCGCCGCAGCGGGTGTTCGCGCTGTCCGAGACCGGACCGTTGGCGCCCAACTATCTGCGCATGCGCTTGTCGCCCACCGTATCCATCGCGCTCGGCGCGCGGACCAAGAATTCTGGCGATCGCATGGTCGGGCGGCCCGTGGAACTCTATGTCTGCAACAATCACCCGGACGAGATGAGCGCTTACGAGCGTCTGCTCGGTGACGCCATGGATGGCGAGGCCATGCTGTTCGCCCGCCAGGATGCGGTGGAAGCGGCATGGCGCGTGGTGGAACCCGTGCTTTCGCGCCGCGATCCGGCTTATCTCTATGAACCCGGCACGTGGGGGCCGGCCGAGGCCGACCTGCTCCTTGCCGGCGGGCGCTGGCATAACCCACGTCCGCCCCAGAGCTAGCAGGGCGGATGCCGCGAACCGGAAATTTTAGAAAAAACCCGGCGCGACCAGATAGATTAGAATGCGGGGTTTATCGTCACATCGTCTGAAACAGGGACGCATGTTTGAAACAAGAGCGGCGGAAATAGCATGGCAGAAATAAATACGGCCAGAGGAAGCCTGGTTGCGATGGTCACCCCCATGTCGGACGATGGCGCGCTCGACCTCGACGCATTGCGCCGTCTGGTCGATTGGCACATCGCGGAGGGGACGGACGGCATCGTTGTCGTCGGCACCACCGGCGAATCGCCTACGGTCAGCTACGACGAGCATTGCCTGCTGATCCGCACCACGGTCGAACAGGCCGCCGGGCGGGTGCCGGTCATTGCGGGAACCGGTGCCAACTCGACCTCCGAAGCGATCGAACTGACCGAATGCGCGAAGCGCGCGGGGGCGCAGGCCGGGCTGTCGGTGGTGCCGTACTACAACAAGCCGACCCAGGAAGGCCTGTACCAGCACTACAAAAAGATTGCCGAAGCGGTCGAGCTGCCGCTGATCCTCTACAACGTGCCGGGGCGCACGGTGGCGGATCTGTCCAACGACACCACGCTGCGCCTGGCCCAGGTGCCCGGCATCGTCGGGGTGAAGGATGCCACCGGCAGCATGGAGCGCGCAGCCGACCTGCTGCGCCGCGCGCCGAAGGACTTCGCGCTGTACAGCGGCGACGACGCCTCGGCGATGCCCTTCATGCTGCTGGGTGGCCACGGCGTGATTTCGGTGACGGCCAACGTCGCGCCGAAACTGATGCACGAGATGTGCGTGGCGGCGTTCGAGGGGAACCTGGCGCGCGCGATCGAGCTCAATAATGCGTTGCTGCCTTTGCATAGCAAGCTGTTTGTCGAAGCCAACCCGATCCCGGTCAAGTGGGCGTGCGCCGAGCTGGGCCTGATTCCGGCCGGCCTGCGCTTGCCGCTGACCCCGTTGTCTGCCGAACTGCATGACACCCTGCGTGGCGCGATGCGCCACGCCAATTTATTAATCTAGCGTAGCGCTGCGCCGCGACTATTCGTGCAATGCGCCACGCCGGCTTGATGTAAGTTATTTAGGACACCTTTATGCGTTTGCTGCCCCTGTTTTTGATGCTGAGCCTGGCCGTGTCGGGTTGCGGCATCATCGAATCCAAAAAGATCGACTACAAATCGGCTGCCAAGCTGCCGACGCTGGACATGCCGCCCGACCTCACTGCGCCGGAGGGAGACAACCGCTATGCGATTCCTGATGCTCAGGGCAGCGGCACCGCCACCCTGTCGACCTACAGCCAGGAAAGCAAGACCGCGCCGAGCGGCGTGCAAGCCCTGCTGCCGGCGCAGGACACTGCGCGCATCGAGCGTGCAGGCACCCAGCGCTGGCTGGTGGTGCAGGCAACACCGCAGCAGGTGTGGCCGCTGATCAAGGATTTCTGGCAGGAGACCGGTTTCATCGTCAACCTGGAATCGCCCGAAACCGGCGTGATCGAAACCGACTGGGCGGAAAACCGCGCCAAGATTCCGCAGGATGTGGTTCGCCGCACCCTTGGCAAGGTGCTCGACGGCCTCTATTCCACCGCCGAGCGCGACAAGTTCCGCACCCGTATCGAATCAGGCAAGGACGGCACCGAAATCTACATCAGCCACCGCGGCATGATGGAAGTCTATGCGACCGAGGGCAAGGACAAGACCGTGTGGCAGCCGCGCCCGGCCGACCCCGAACTCGAGGCCGAAATGCTGCGCCGCCTGATGCTGCGCTTCGGCGTGGAACAGGGCCGTGCCGAGGCCCTGCTGACCAAACAGCAGACGCCTGAACAGGCGCGCATCCTCAAGGAAGCCGGTGCGCCGGTGCTGGAAATGGATGAAAACTTCGAGCGTGCGTGGCGCCGTGTTGGCCTCGCGCTCGACCGTGTCGGCTTTGCAGTGGAAGACCGCGACCGCTCCAAGGGCGTGTACTTCGTGCGCTACATTGATCCCGGCGTCGACAACGCCAGCAAGCGCGACGAAGGCATGCTGGCCAAGCTGGCCTTCTGGCGCAGCAAGCAGGATCAGACCTCACCGCAACTGCAGATCGTGGTAAGCGAGGCGGGCGGCGAGAAGAGCCGGGTCAGCGTCACCGGCGCGGACGGCAAGCCGGCCGATTCCGGCACGCAGGACCGCATCCTCAAGCTGCTGCATAACGAATTGAAGTGACGCGGGAACCGGCGTAATGCGTTTTGCCAGCCTCGGCAG
>DASTEA010000006.1:0-8868 GCA_035710075.1 Thiobacillus sp. | reverse complement strand
TGAACGGCCGGCTCAGCGGAAACAGGTTTCGTCAGGTTCGTATTTGAGCGGCTGCTCGTGGCGGATGGCATCGAATCCCTTCGAGGCAAACAGGCAGCGCGCCGCCGACTCGCCCCGCCTGCCAGCGCCGCGGCTTACTCGGCGCGATAGATGAAATCCCGCTGGAACGGATAGGCCGGCTGGCTGCCGTCGACGGCCTTGCCCGCCAGCACCTGCCACAACTCCATCCAGCCATGGTCGAAGGCATGGGCCGAGCCCGCCATGTAGATGCGCCAGATGCGGTATTTTTGCTCGCCGATCAGGCGGCGGGCTTCGTCGGCGTGTTGCTCCAGTCGGGTGACCCAGTGCCACAGGGTCTTGCCGTAATGGGGGCGCAGGTTCTCGGCGTCGAGGCATTCGAGGCCGCTGCCCGCGGCGGCGCGCAGCACGTCCGAGGCATGCACCAGTTCGCCGCCCGGGAATACGTAATCCGCGATGAATTCGGCGATGCCGCTGCCGAGGCCGCTGGCCTCGGGCTCGGCCGTGGTGATGCCATGGTTGAGCACCAGGCCGCCGGGCTTCAACAGCGCGTTGATCTTGGCGAAATAGGCGGCGAGATTCGCGCGGCCGACGTGCTCGAACATGCCGACGCTGGCGATCTTGTCGTAGCCGCCGGTCTCCGGGACGTCGCGGTAATCCATCCTGCGCACCTCGACCCGCCCGGTCAGCCCGCGCGCTTTGATTTGCTGGCTGACGTAGGCATGCTGGTCGTCCGACAAGGTGATGCCGACCGCGCGCACGCCGTAGCGTTCCGCCGCGTGCAGGATCAGCCCGCCCCAGCCGCAGCCGATGTCGAGAAACTGCTCGTCGGGTCTCAGATCGAGTTTGCGGCAGATGTGGTCGAGCTTCGCTTTCTGCGCGGCGTCCAGGCTCATGTCCGGGGTCTTGAAATAGGCGCAGGAATAGACCCGCCGCGCATCCAGCCACAGGCCGTAGAAATCGTTGGAAACGTCGTAGTGATACTGGATGTTCCTGCGGTCCTTGGTGCGCGTGTGGCGCCACCACTTCCAGCCGTCCGATCCGGTTTTCGGCGCGCAACCGCCTGCGTTGCACAGGCGGTCGCCGAGGGCGAGGATGTCGCGGACGTCGCCGACGAGATCAAGGTCGCCTTCGACATAGGCCCGTGCCAGTCCGCCCAGGCTGGGCTCGGCCATGGCCTTGAGGCTGCTTGCCTGGTGCAGCCGCACCCGCACCGAGACATCGGTCGCATTGCCCACCAGCTCGCCATTCCACAATTCGACGATGAACGGCAGCCCCGAGGCCTCCACCTTTCGCCGCACCTGACGCACCAACAGTTGATCCAGCATCACTCCTCCTCTACAGCAGGCGGTGCGCCGTTGTGTTGCTCTTAGCGCCTGAACTTAGATTTAGGACAAATCGAGCACCAGTGCGGCGCGCGTGTTTTCCGCTAGCACGGTCGGCTCCACCTTGTAGGCTTCGTGATCGACCCCCATGCGGATCGGGCTGCCGGCCTTGGCGGCCGCGACCGAGGTGGCATCGAGCTCGAAGCGCAGGAAATGCACCGCCGAGGTTTTCTCCTCGTTCTCGCGCGCCATGTCTTCATCGGCAATCGCAAAAACCTTTTCCTGCTCGGCCACCTGAACCCATACGCGTTCCTCGATGCCCTTCAGCTTCGCCAACGCGACCTTGCGCTCATCCGGGTCGGAATACTGGATCATCATGGTCGCTTTCCAGTTGCTGCCGTCCGGAACCAGCGGGTTGTAGGCGTCGAGTTCATCCTGAATACCGGATTCCTCGAAGGTGCGCTCGGCGCGCAGCATTTCCTGGATCTGGTAACGCATGGTTGTCTCGTCTTCGAAAATCAGCGTGACGTGGTCGCCCAGCTCGACCATGCGGTTCTTCTTGTGCGCCATGACTTCGGCGCGCATTTCGGGGCGAACCTTGGCGTAGCCTTCCAGACTCAGCAGGCTGTCACGGGTAATCAGCGGCATGTTTTTCTCCTTGCTAACGATGCTTCATTCCAGACCATAGGCGATGCGCAGCAGCGTGATCGGATGCTGTTTCTGCGCGGTGGATTCGCCCATGCCCTGCAGGATGTGACGCGCGGCAATCGCACAGTCCGAACTCACGTAATCGGCTTGCGGCTCGGCCATCTGCCGGAAAACCGGCTTGCCGATCTTCATCGACTTGTCGAAGAACTCGCGTTTCACGCCCCAGGTGCCGTCGTGGCCGGAGCAGCGCTCGACCATCGTCACCTTGGCGCCGGCCAGCTGCAACGCGTCGCGTGTCTTGTTGCCGATGTTCTGCACCCGCTGGTGACACGGCACGTGATAGGCGACCTTGCCGAGCGGCTGATTGAAATCGGTCTTCAGCAGGCCGTCGGCGTTGCGCGCCATCAGGTATTCGAACGGATCCCACATCGCCTCCTTCACCGCCTGCACGTCGGCGTCGTGCGGGAACATCAACGGCAGTTCCTGCTTGTACATCAGCGTGCACGAGGGCACCGGGGTGAGGATGGCGTAGCCTTCGCGCGCGAGCTTCGCCAGATGCGGGATGTTGGTTTCCTTCAGCTTTGCCACCGCGTCGAGGTCGCCCAATTCGAGCTTGGGCATGCCGCAGCAGGCCTCCTTCTCCACCAGCACCGTGGGAATTTCGTTGTGCGCCAAGAGCTTCAAGAGGTCGTGGCCGATGCCGGGCTCGTTGTAGTTGACATAGCAGGTCGCGTAGATCGCCACCTTGCCAGGGGTGCGCTCACCCGCGTTCACCGCGAAATCGCCGCGCGGCCTGGCGGTGGAACGGAATGTGGCGCTGTCGTAGTCGGGCAGCTGGCGGTCGGGGTGGACGTGCAGCACGCTGTCGACCAGCTTGCGGATCGACTTGTTTTTCAGGCTCGCGTTCACCGCCTGCACCACCACCGGAATCGAGGCGAGCTTGCCCACCGCGTCGGTGCTGGAGAGCAGCTTGTCGCGGAAGCTGGTGCCGCCCTTCTTGAACTTGATCACCTTGGCACGCAGCATGGTGTGCGGGAAGTCAACGTTCCACGGATGCGGCGGCACGTAGGGGCATTTGGTCATGTAGCAGAGGTCGCACAGGTAGCACTGATCGACCACTTTCCAGTAGTCGGCCTTGGCGACGCCGTCCACCTCCATCGTCGACGATTCGTCCACCAGGTCGAACAGGGTGGGAAACGCGGTGCACAGCGGCAGGCAGCGGCGGCAACCGTGGCAGATGTCGAAAATGCGCTCGAGCTCGTGGTTGAGCTTGTCTTCGTTGTAGAAATCCGGGTTTTTCCAGTCGAGCGGATGACGGGTGGGGGCTTCGAGGTTGCCTTCGCTCATGCGAACTCCAGTAATCTTGGGTATCGGATAATGGTATAAAAAAAGCGGGCCGAATCCGACCCGCTTTTTTGCCTGAGCCGGGTTAGGCGCCCAGGGTGTCCAGGGTCTTCTGGAACTTGTTGGCGTGCGAACGCTCGGCCTTGGCCAGCGTCTCGAACCAGTCGGCGATTTCGTCGAAACCTTCGGCACGTGCATCCTTGGCCATGCCGGGATACATGTCGGTGTACTCGTGGGTTTCGCCCGCAACCGCGGTCTTCAGGTTGTCGGCGGTGGGGCCAAAAGGCATGCCGGTGGCAGGGTCGCCACACTTTTCCAGGTATTCCAGGTGGCCGTGCGCGTGGCCAGTTTCGCCTTCTGCGGTGGAACGGAAAACGGAGGCGACGTCGTTGTAGCCTTCCACGTCAGCCTTTGCTGCGAAGTAGAGGTAACGGCGGTTGGCCTGCGATTCGCCAGCGAAGGCGGCCTTCAGATGTTCTTCGGTTTTCGAGCCCTTGAGTTGCATAACCTGATCTCCTTGATTTACATAGACATGCTTTGCAGCACTGATAATCCATCTCTGTCCAACTCGCCCAACTTTCTCTTTATAGCAGGCAAGTCAGGGGATGAAATACGGTTTTTAGACTAAGTCTAATACCTGAACGAAGGATAAACCCGCTTCGATGACGCTGTCAACCGGGTTGTGGACAACCCTGATGCCACAGGGGCAATAGGGCCAGCCTCGCCCGGCAACGGGGTAAACTTCAGTCAATCAGCAGGAGAACCATCATGACCGCCGACAAAACCAAAACCGACGCCGAATGGCGTGCCGAACTGCCCCCCGCGCAATACCGCATCCTGCGCGAGCACGGCACCGAACCGGCGTTCACCGGGCAATACTGGGACCATCACGAGACCGGCGAATACCACTGCGCCGCCTGCGGCGAGCCGCTGTTTTCATCCGAAGCCAAATTCGATTCCGGCACCGGCTGGCCGAGCTTTTATCAGGCACTGAATGCCGATGCAGTGGCAGAAAAAACCGACAGCACCTACGGCATGGTGCGCGTCGAGGCGCTGTGTCGCAGCTGCGGGTCGCATCTGGGCCACGTCTTCTCTGACGGCCCTGCCCCCACTGGAATGCGCTACTGCATCAATTCGGCCGCGCTGACCTTCCAGAAGAAACAGGACTGAGCTTTGCACATCTTCGACGCGCAGATTGTTGCAATCATCCCCGCCACGCCCAGTATCCACGTCCTGCGCCTTGCCATCCCCGATGCCGGCTTCCGGTTTCTGCCGGGGCAGTGGGTCGACCTCAGCATCGAGGTCGGCGGCGTGATGCACACCGCGGGCTATTCCATCACCACCTCGCCGATCCATCGAGGCGCGATCGAGCTGGCGATAAAGGCGAGTGCGCACCATCCGGTGGCGCGCTGGGTGCACGAGCAGGCACGGGTAGGTGACACCATTCGCATATCGCAAGGCCAGGGGCCGTTTGTTTACCTGCCGGAGATGAGCGACAACGTCGTGCTGATCGGCGGCGGGGTCGGCGTCACGCCGCTGTTGTCCATCTTCCGCCATGTGCGCGATGCCCAGCTATCGACCGGCGTCCATCTGGTCTACAGCGCGTCGGACAGCCGCGAAATCCTGTTCCGCGATGAACTCGAGGCGGCCGCCCACAGCCATGACAGCCTCCACGTGAGCATCACCGTCACCCAGCCCGACCCCAATTGGCACGGCCTCACCGGCCGCATCGACCCGGTCAAGCTGCATGCGCTCGATGTGCCGGACGACACGCTGTATTACCTGTGCGGCCCGAAGGGCATGGTCGAGGACATGAGCACCCTGCTGCATAATCTGGGCGTGCCGATGAACCGCATCATTTTCGAGAAGTGGTGGTAGGTCGATCCGACTATTAAACAAGTCTCCCAATCTGTGTATGTTTACGCCTCGAACTGAACACTGATCGGAGAACCCCATGCGCATCGTCCCCCTGCTCGCCGCCCTCGCCTTCTGCATCCCGGCGCTGGCCGGCCCCAACGACGTGGTCCGCCCCTACCCGGCGCAAAAGGTCAGCGCCGGCACCTACGTCATCCACGGTCCGCAAGGCGTGCCGTCCGTTGAAAACCAGAGCTTCATGAACAATCCGGCCTGGATCATCACTACCGATGGCGTCGTGGTGGTCGACCCCGGCTCCAGCGTGCAGGCCGGGCGCATGGTGATGGCGCAATTGCGCAAGACGACGAAGAAGCCTGTCACCCACGTGTTCAACACCCACGTTCATGGCGACCACTGGCTCGGCAACCAGGCCGTGCTGGAAGCATGGCCGAAGGCCACGATCATCGCCCACCCCGACATGATCAAGGGGGCCAAAGCGGGGGCCGATGCATTCTGGCTCAAGCTGATGTCGGACCTGACCCGCGGCTATACCGACGGCACCCGCGCCGTGATCCCCACGGTCGAGGCAGCCGACGGCCAGGAATTCAAAATCGGCGGCAAGACTTTCCGCATCCACTCGTCGACCGACGCACACAGCAAGACCGACCTGATGATCGAAATCGTCGAGGACCGCATCCTGTTCACCGGCGACAACGTGCTGAACCGCCAGGTGATGAATCTGCGCGACGGCAGCTTCAAGGGCGTCATGAAAGCCACCGAGCAGGCGCTTGCCCTTAACGCCAGGCTCTATGTGCCCGGCCACGGCAAGACCGGTGACCGCAGGTTCGTCGAGGAACACAAAGCCTGGTTCGACATTCTGATGGCGGAAGTGCGGCGCATGTACGACGAGGGCAAGAGCGATTTCGAGATGAAGCCGGTGCTGGTCGAAAAGCTCAAGACCTACAGCAAGTGGGCGGAATGGGATGCCAACCTGGGGCAGCAGATCAGTCTGGCGATTCTGGAAATCGAGCAGGAATGAAACCTCGGCGACCGCAGCACGCGGTCGCCATCAGCGTCTAATCCCCTAGGCGGGTCACGCTGGCCGCGCGCCCCACCTGCCACTCGCCGTCAAGGCTGACCCACTCGACGCGCTCGCCGAGCATGCGAACGACCCCAGGTCTGCGGTTGTCGCCGGTATCGGAAAACTCGAAGCGGTAATCGCGCAGGAACTGCAGCTGGCCGCTGCTGTTGCGGGCAAAGCGGGTCCGGCTCAAGGCCACGCTCTCATCCAGGAACTGCAATCCGGCGTCGGCGCAGGCACGGCGGGCGACAGCGACGGCCTGTTCACGCGCCTGCATGCCGGCATACCAATACCAGCCGGCTGCGCCGAACAGCCCAAGCAGAAGGATTTCCCAGCTCACTGGCCCGCTGAATCGGCTTTGACCGGGCTGCGGAACAGCGCGGCCACCTGCTTCTTGGGTCCGGGGCGCACCAGTGCCGGCGCGTTTTCGGCGGGCGTCTCAGCGCTCGGTTCATAAGGCGCATCGAACAGCATTTCCCGCGGCGCGAGCGGTTTGGCACGCGGCGCCTGGCGCTCGACTGAACGCTCAGCAGAGCGATCAGTCCGCGCTGGGCGCGGCTGGAACGCGGGGACGTCGGCCACGCCTGGTTCGAAGCCGGGAACGATCACCGTCTCGATGGCGTTGCCGATTAGTTTCTCGATGTCCCTGAGGTAGCGCGTTTCCGCCTCGCTCACCAGCGAAATGGCCTCGCCGCTTGCGCCGGCGCGGCCGGTTCGCCCGATGCGGTGCACGTAATCCTCGGCGTTGTGCGGCAGGTCGTAATTGACGACGAATGGCAGCGCCTCGATGTCGATGCCGCGCGCGGCAACGTCGGTGGCGACCAGCACGCGGAGCGTACCGGCCTTGAAGGCGTCGAGCGCCTTGATGCGTTCCTGCTGCGTCTTGTCGCCGTGGATCGCGTCGGCGTGCAGCCCCAGCTTGTTGAGTTCGTTGGCGAGCCGGTTGCAGCCCAGCTTGGTGCCGGTGAAGACCAGCACCTGCCGCAGGTCGCGGCTCTTGATCAGATGCGCGAGCAGCTGCCGCTTGCGCTCGTGGTGCACCGGGTGCACCACCTGGGTGACCGTCACCGCGGCAGTGTTGCCCGCCACCTCGATGAAGGTCGGGCTGTTGAGAATGCTGTCGGCGAGCTTGCGGATTTCTTCCGGGAAGGTGGCCGAGAACATCATGTTCACCCGCTGTGGCGGTAGCAGGGCGACGATGCGCTTCAAGTCGGGCATGAAGCCCATGTCGAGCATGCGGTCGGCCTCGTCGAGCACCAGGGTATTCACCTGGTTCAGCATCAGCGTCTTGTTCTGCACGTGGTCGAGCAGGCGGCCGGGGGTCGCCACCAGGATTTCCACGCCGGCTTTCAGGATGGGGATCTGCGTGTTGATGCTGACTCCGCCATACACCACCAGCGAGCGCAGCGGCACGTGCTTGGTGTAGGCCTGCACGCTTTCCTCGACCTGGATCGCGAGTTCGCGCGTGGGAGTGAGGATCAGCGCGCGGATCTGATGCTTGGCCGGCGAGGTGCTGGTGTTGGCGAACGGCAGCAGGCGCTGGATCAGCGGCAGCGCGAACGCAGCGGTTTTCCCGGTGCCGGTCTGCGCCGCACCGAGGATGTCGCCGCCCTGCAGCGCCAAGGGGATCACCTGCTCCTGAATCGGCGTCGGCGTCACGTAACCCATCTCGTCGAGGGCACGCAGGATATCTGGGGCGAGCCCGAGTTCAGCAAAAGTCGTCAAAGCGTTATCCAATTAAATCCTGCCGTCTGGCAGGCCACGCGCACCTCATCGTCCGCGCAGTTCAGCACCTGGGCCAGTGCGCGCTGCGCCAGGGCGGCCGTATTGTTCTTGCGCGAAACATGCGCCGCCATCACGCATTGCAGTTTGGCGTGCTTCAGCCTGTCCAGCAAGGCTGCCGACTGGCCGTTTTCCAGATGGCCGAAGCGCCCGCCGACGCGCCGCTTGAGGCCGGCCGGGTAAGGTCCGTTTTCCAGCATCGTCGCGTCATAGTTGCATTCCAGCACCAGCGCATCGACGCCGGCAAGCATGGCCTCGATGTGCGGTGTGGTGCAGCCCGTATCGGTCAATACGCCGAGACGGCGACCGCCGTCGCCAAACACATACTGCACCGGCTCGCGCGCGTCGTGCGGCACCGGGTAGGGCTGGATTTCCAGCCCGTCCACCGTGAACGCCGCGTGGCTGTCGATGACCTGTACCGCCACCCCGTCGAGATCCTGCGCCATCGCCAGCGTGCCGGCGGTCAGCCACACCGGCAGTCGGTGCTTGCGCGCCAGCCGCCCCACCCCGCCGATATGATCGCTGTGTTCGTGGGTCACCACAATGCCGGCCAGATCGGTGGCTTGCAAGCCAAGCCGGGCCAGCCGCACCACGCAGTCGGCCAGACCGAAGCCGCAGTCCATCAGCACCCGGGTGCTTCCAGCCTCGACCACCAGACCGTTGCCTTCGCTGCCGCTGCCGAGGCTGGCAAAACGCATTACGCCGGTTCCCGCGTCACTTCAATTCGTTATGCAGCAGCTTGAGGATGCGGTCCTGCGTGCCGGAATCGGCCGGCTTGCCGTCCGCGCCGGTGACGCTGACCCGGCTCTTCTCGCC
>DASTEA010000005.1:0-3036 GCA_035710075.1 Thiobacillus sp. | reverse complement strand
CTGGCGACGCCGAGCGCGGTGCCGAAGACGCCGATGAAGGCGCCCTGCACGATGAAGATCTTCATGATCGAGGCGGGGCGCGCCCCGAGGGTACGCAGGATGGCGATGTCGGACTGCTTGTCGGTCACCGCCATCACCAGGGTCGAGACGATGTTGAATGCCGCGACCGCGACGATCAGCAGGAGGATCAGGAACATCATGCGCTTCTCGATTGCCACCGCGCGGAAGAAGTTGGCGTGGCTCTGCGTCCAGTCGGTCAGGTAATAGTGGCCGGCGAGGCTCTCCGACAGATCGCGGGTGACGAAGGGCGCACGAAACAGTTCGGTCAGCTTCAGCCGCACACCGGACACGTCCTCGCCCAGCCGCAGCAGTTTCTGCGCGTCCTGCAGATGAATCAGCGCAAGGCCGGAATCATATTCGAACATGCCGGCCTCGAAGATGCCGGTGACGGTGAACTGCTTGACGCGCGGCATCACCCCGGCGGGGGTGATGTTGCCCTGCGGCGTCAGCAGCACCAGTTTGTCGCCGGGGAATACATTGAGCACGCGGGCGAGCTCGCCGCCAAGAATGATGCCGAATTCACCCGCCTGCAGATCGGTCAGCTTGCCCGCTTTCATGTGGCTGGAAAAATTGGCGACCTGGCTTTCCATATCCGGCAGCACGCCGCGAATCATCGCCCCGCGCACCAGGTCGCCGTTGGCCAGCATGCCCTGCGCGTTCACAAAGGGCGCGCCGGACAGCACTTCCTTGTTCTGCTTTGCCTGCGCCAGCACGCCGCGCCAGTCGGCCAGACGATCCGCCGGGCCGCTGATTTCAAGGTGCGCCGCCACGCCGAGAATGCGCGTGCGCAACTCTTCCTGGAAGCCGTTCATCACGCTCAACACCACGATCAGCGCCATCACCCCGAGCGCAATGCCCGCCATGGAGACGATGGAGATGAAGGAAATGAAATGGTTGCGGCGCTTGGCGTGGGTGTAGCGCAGGCCGATCAGAAGCTCGTAGGGAAGCAAAGCAGGACTCGCAGAAGGAATCCCCGGAGTATGCCACAGCTCCCTACTCGCCCAGCAGGTGCAGCACCACACAGCGCGTCTGCGCGGCACGCCGGTGCTCGAAGACGTAAATTCCCTGCCAGGTGCCGAGCAGCGGCCTGCCGCCGGCAACCGGGATCGCCAGGTGGGTTGGCGTCAATGCCGCGCGCACGTGGGCCGGCATGTCGTCCGCGCCTTCCTGGGTATGTTCGTAAATCGGGTCGGCTTCCGGCACCAGCCGCGACAGGAAGCGCTCCAGGTCGGTCTGCACCGCCGGGTCGGCATTTTCCTGGATCAGCAGGCTCGCCGAGGTGTGGCGGATATACAGGGTCAGCAGGCCCTGCCGGATGCCGCTGGCCTGGACCCAGTCGCGCACCTGCGGCGTGAACGCATACAAGCCCTTGCCGTGGGTGGGGACGGTGATTTCATGAAAGGCCTGGCGCATGGCCGCTATTCTAGCGAATCTGCTTGTTACACTCGCCGCATGCTGTTCATCATCCCGTATCTGTTCCCGTCTGCGCGCCTGCTGGAAACGGCAGCCCAGGATCTGCACCTGCCCGCGCTGCAAACCTTGCTGGCGCGCGGCACCCGCCTGCCCTGCCCCGCCGGCGGCGTGGAGGCTGCCCTGTGCGAAGCGCTGGGAATATCACGCCAGCAGGACTGGCCGCTCGCGCCGATCACCCTGGCGGCGGATGGCGGGGTGCCCGGGGACGCCTACTGGCTGCGCGCCGACCCGGTGCATTTGCGGGTGATGCGGGATTGCATCGTGCTGGCGGACAGGGGCGCCATTGACGTGTCGCGCCAGGAAGCCGACGCGCTCGCTACCGCCATCGCCCAGCATTTTGGTCCCGATCTGAGCCCGCTGCCGCTCCACCCTCAGCGCTGGTACCTGCGATTTCCCCATGCGCCGCAGCTGATCACCACGCCGTTGTCTGTTGCGGTGGGACGCGATATCGATCCGCTGCTTCCGCAAGGCAAGGACGCCATGCTGTTTCAGGCCAAATTGAATGAACTGCAAATGCTGCTGCACGAGCATCCGGTGAATCAGGCGCGCGAAGCGCGAGGCGAGTTGCCGGTGAATTCGCTGTGGCTGTGGGGCGGCGGCAAGCAGCCCCCCGCACACTCAACCGCCATCCCGATTTATGCCCACAACGCCGAGGCGCAGGCGCTCGGAGCCTTCTGCAACGCGCGCGTGCAAGCGCCGCCCGCGCGCCTGAACGCGCGACTGCTCGAAATGGATGGGGTCATCGTGCTGGATGCCTTGACACTTGCCGGGCAGGTCGGCGACGCCTACGGCTGGCGCGAAGCACTGCGGGAACTGGAACAGGACTGGTTTGTTCCGCTGCGGGGCGCGCTGCGCAGGATCGGCCCGCAAGGCCTGCGGCTGATGGACCCGGTCAGCGGCAAGGCCCTGCATCTGCACCCGCGTGACGCCTGGAAGTTTTGGCGACGCCCGCGCCAGCTGATCTCGATGTCGTCTTGAGAGTGTTCGCGAGGCGGGTTCAGACCGGCGTCGCCCACAGATCGTGCTCGTCAGCTTCCTCGACGCGGACCTTGAGGCGCGTTCCCGGCTGCAGATCGAACACCCCCTCGAGATAGACCACGCCGTCGATTTCGGGCGCGTCGGCATGGCTGCGCGCCAGCGTACCGACCTCGTCCTCTGCGTCGACGATCACCTCGATCTCGCGGCCAATCTTGGTCGCAAGCCGGGCCGCCGAGATTTCCGCCTGCACCGCCATGAAGCGTTCGAGACGTTCTTCCTTCAGCGCTTCCGGCACCGCATCCGGCAATTCGTTGGCCGCCGCGCCGTCGACCGGCGAGTACTTGAAGCAGCCGACGCGGTCGAGCCGAGCCTCGGCCAGCCAGTCGAGCAGCTGCTGGAAATCGGCGTCCTTCTCGCCGGGAAAGCCGACGATGAACGTGCTGCGCAGCGTGAGGTCCGGGCAGATCTCGCGCCAGCGGCGGATCCGTTCGAGCGCGTTCTCGGCGTGTGCAGGCCGTTTCATCA
>DASTEA010000004.1:0-2948 GCA_035710075.1 Thiobacillus sp. | reverse complement strand
CATAGGTCCCGGCGGCGTAGCCGGCAAAGGTGGCTCCGCCACTGCCTGGAATGGCCGTGCCGGCGTCGTTCCCCACGCTCATTGCGCCAAAGGTCCTGGTGCCGTCTGTACTCGCGGTTTCCCAGATTCCGAAAGTCTGGTATTCCCACCCGACGAGGTTCATGGGGTTGGCCAGGATCGCCGCGTTGGCCCCGGGACTCCCGGCGCCCACGAATTGAGATGGTCCCGGCGTCAACGTCGAGTCAGCCGGGGCCAGCGTCAAGTCAGTGAAAACGGCGCGATCGAAGCTCACCAAGGTGGAGGCGGACTTCAGCGCCAACTGGGTTAACACGAGAGCCTGATCGAACGTCAAAATGGCGCTGTAACCTTCCGATACAGGCGAAGCTAACGTGACGTCTGTAAATGTTCCTGTTGATGCATCCCACTTACCCGAGACCTGGTGGCCCGAGCCATCGACCTGGACCGTCGAGCCAGGCAGCACATTGCTCCATTTTGTGAATGTGGGTACGGGCGTTCCGTCCGGCACGGTACCACCGCCGCCGCCACCGCCGCCGCAGGCGGACAGAACCAATGAAACGGTGAGTAGAGCAGTGCGCTTGCCGGGTACTGTTTGCATGACGTCCCTCCCTTAATTTTGAAACTTAGTAAACTTAGTATGGAATGAAAAAAAGTCCATCATGTAGCCGGCTGCGCACTTCTGGCTCGCCGATGCGGCCATGCGCCGGGTGGCCAAGGCTTAACTTGATTGCGGCGATCCCGGGTTGAAGTTGAGGCTGCAACCCAATCATAGGCGAATGCCACGTACAGTTCAGTGCGCTGGCGAACATAGAGACGATTTACGCTGGGAATGGCCAATAATCTCGATCCCTTCCTGCAGGGACAAATCAAGAACCCGCATAGCGTGTCCCACGCCAACGCATGTCAGCCTGCTGGTCTGTTCGAACGCTCCGGACTGGGTGGTCCGGGCGTGCCCTGATGATATAACCCCCTACACGCAATCCACCTCATTTCGCTGAGCCAGGCTGCCGCGGCGCTGGAAGCGCTTGTGTGCCGTACTGAACGGCGTGTTGATTATCTGTCGCCCTTGCCATCATCTCCACACTGCTCCCCTTTATTTGCCCCGCTTGTGCGGTAACGCCGCGGCTGCCTATGCACGGCGGGAATCCGGCCGACTTAAAGCACTTGGCGCGATTCTGCCGGTTTTGGTAGACTGCTATGCATGATTCGTGCCGAAATGTTCTTCTTTAGCCTCTTTTATCCCACGCCGCAGGCGGTCGGGAGGCGCTGAGACGAGCAGCAACGCCTTGACGAAACCGCCAGCCCGCTGGCGGTTTTTCGTTTAAGAAACCGCCGCAGCCAAGGCAAACAACCCGGAGTTTGAAAATGTCTGCCATCCGAACCGACGATACCCGTATCGAGCAAAGCGGCGAACTGCTTGCGCCGATGCAAATCATGCGCGAATTACGCGCCAACGAAACCGTGCATGCGCATGTCGCGCACGCGCGCAGCGCCATCCACGACGTGCTGCGCGGGGCGGACGATCGCATGTTCATCATCGTCGGCCCGTGTTCCATCCACGACCCGGCCGCGGCACTCGATTACGCACGCAAGCTGAAGCCGCTGGCCGACGAGCTCGCGCGCGACCTCATCATCGTGATGCGGGTCTATTTCGAGAAGCCGCGCACCACCGTGGGCTGGAAGGGGCTGATCAACGACCCGCATCTGGACGAGAGCTTCGACATCAACGAGGGCCTGCGGCTGGCGCGCAAGCTGCTGCTGGACATCAACGAAATCGGCCTGCCGTGCGCGACCGAGTTCCTCGACCTGATCTCGCCGCAATACATCGCCGACCTGGTGAGCTGGGGCGCGATCGGCGCGCGCACCACCGAGTCGCAGTCGCACCGCCAGCTGGCCTCCGGCCTGTCGTGCCCGGTGGGGTTCAAGAACGGCACCGACGGCAGCCTCAGGATTGCGGTCGATGCGATCAAGGCGGCGGCGGCGCGCCACCACTTCATCTCCATCACCAAGTCCGGCCACGTCGGCGTGTTCAGCACCTCCGGCAACGAGGACACCCACGTCATCCTGCGCGGCGGCAAGGCGCCCAACTACGACGCGGCGAGCGTCAACCTGGCGTGCGGCGAGCTGGCCGCTGCCGGCCTGCGCCAGCAGCTCATGATCGATTTTTCGCACGCCAATTCGAGCAAGCAGTTCCAGCGTCAGATCGATGTCGGCGCCGACGTGGCTGCGCAAGTGGCGGGCGGCGACAGCCGCATCATTGGTGCGATGGTCGAAAGCCATTTGAGCGCGGGCCACCAGGACCTGATTCCGGGGCAGCCGCTGGAATACGGCAAGTCGATCACCGACGCCTGCATCGGCTGGGACGACACCATTCCGCTGCTGCGGGTGCTGGCCGATGGGGTGAAAAAACGCCGGCTGACCGTGCCAGCGGACGAGCAATAAGGGCAGGATTTTCAGTAGGGCGCGCGGCGCTTCTGCGTTAAACTGCACGCGGCGGGTCTCCCCGCATGGCTAAGTTGTGAATCGGGTCAGGTCCGGAAGGAAGCAGCCCCAGCGACCGATGCCAGTGCCGGGGTAAGGCTCGCCACTTTTCCAGGATTCAGGATTCAGGGGCAGGATAATGCTGACCCCTAGCCCCTCAACTCATGACTGATCTCTTCGGCGATTCCGCATCCCCCGCACTTGCGCTGGCGCGCAAGTGGCGACCGCGCGTGTTTGCCGACCTCAAGGGGCAGGAACATGTGGTGCAGGCGCTTTCCAATGCGCTGACGCAGGGGCGGCTGCATCACGCCTATCTGTTGACCGGAACGCGCGGGGTGGGCAAGACCACGCTGGCGCGGATTCTTGCCAAGTGCCTCAACTGCGAAACCGGCGTGACGGCGACGCCGTGCGGCGTGTGCTCGGCGTGTACCCAGATCGACGCCGGCCGT
>DASTEA010000003.1:0-5554 GCA_035710075.1 Thiobacillus sp. | reverse complement strand
CTGCTCCGCAAGCCTTGACCGCTCCGGCCGCTCCGGCCGCTCCGGCCGCTCCGGCCGCTCCGGCCGCTTCGACCGCTTCGACCGCTTCGACCGCTTCGACCGCTTCGACCGCTTCGACAGCTTCGACAGCTTCGACAGCTTCGACAGCTTCGACAGCTCCGACAGCTCCGACAGCTCCGACAGCTTCGGCCACTCCGGCCACTCCGAAAACAGCGCTGCCGTCGGCTGCAGGCAAGCCGGCGCCTGCCCCGCAGGCCGAGGCGCCTGATCGCGTGAAGGTCAAACGGGGTGACACGCTGACGGGTATTGCCAGCCGCGTGCGTCCCGAAGGCGTCAGCCTGGAACAGGTCCTGCTGGGCCTCTACCGCGAGAACAACCAGGCTTTCGCAGGCAACATGAACCGCCTGAAAGCAGGCAAGACGCTCAACGTGCCGTCGGCTGAAAAAGTGGCCGCCATTCCGCAACAGGAAGCGGTGCGTGAGCTCAAGCTGCAGGCGGATGACTGGCGCGCGTATCGCCAGAAGCTGGCCGGCGCTGTAAGCGCTGCCCCCGAGGCCGAGGCCGCCGCGGATCAGGCCAGCAGCGGCAAGATCACACCCAAGGTGGAAGACCGCGCCAAGCCGGCACCCGAAGCGCAGCAGGATGTGCTGAAGCTGTCCAAGCTTACGCCGCCGGCTGGGGTTGCTGGCAAAGCGGACGAAGCCCGTTCCCTGCAGGAAAAGGAAGAAGACGCGACCGCACGCGAAAATGCGCTGCAGGAATCGGGGCAGCGTGTGGCCTCGCTGGAACAACAGATTCAGGACATGCAGAAGCTGGTCGAGATGAAGGGGGCGCAGGCGGAAGAACCGGCTGCTGCCCCTGCAGCGCCTGCCCTTGTGCCGGTTGCAGCGGGCGTCGAGGCACCGTCGCCTGCCCCCGCGCCTGCTGAAAACTGGTACGACCCCATACTCGCCGACCCGCTTTACTGGGGCGGTGGCCTGTCTGCGCTCGGTCTCGGTGGCGTGTTGTGGTGGATGATGGCGGGGGGCAGCCGTCGCCGCAAGGCCGGCGGCACCGCACAGGAAGACAGCATCCTGAGCGGCAGTGACGTGAGCCCCAACACGGTTATCGGGGCCGCATCAGGCGGTAGCATCAATACCGGCGACACCTCCTTCCTCACCGACTTCAGCCAGGCTGGCCTGGGCACCATCGATACCCATGATGTTGACCCGATCGCCGAAGCCGAGGTGTACATGGCCTATGGCCGTGATGCGCAGGCCGAGGAAATCCTCAAGGAAGCCATCAGCAGCAACCCGGACCGTCACGAAATCCGCGTCAAGCTGCTGGAAATTTACGCCGCACGGCGCAACACCGCGACGTTTGAAGCGGTCGCCGGTGAGCTCTATGCCGTGCTGGGCAGCAAATCGAGCCCGCTGTGGGACAAGGCCTGCGAGATGGGCCGCAGCATCGACCCGACCAACCCGCTGTACGGCGGTGTGCAGTCGAGTGCTGCCCCGGCAGCAGGGGTTGCCACGGTGGCGGCCACCGCTGCAGTGGCCGGCGGGGCCGTGACGTTTGCGAACGAAACGGCGCCTGAGCCCAAACTGGTGCTTGATGCCGTGACGGACAGCTCGCCGCTGGAATTCGAGACGGCAGGCCATGTGCTCAATTTCGAGACGCAACCCGAAGCGGGTTACGTGGAAATGGATACGCTGGGCCTCGACTTCGATCTGCCTGATCTGGATTTGCCCGCGACGGCGGATGACACGCTGAAACTCGATCTGGGTTTGGATGAAAATAACGGCCCGGACAGCAAATTCGATTTTAGCGGCCTCGACCTCGACCTGGGCGGTGCCGGCGGCAGCGACCTCGAGCTCGACGAAGTCGGCACCAAGCTCGATCTTGCCCGCGCCTATGTTGAAATGGGCGACAAGGAAGGTGCGCGTGAAATCCTCGACGAAGTGCTGGCCGAAGGCAGCGACAAGCAGAAGGCCGACGCGAAAGGCATGTTGAGTTCGCTTGGTTAGGGCGTATTACTAGCCCTGCCTGCCCCCATCCCGCTGCCCGCGTCCTGTTGTGGTGCGGGTGGGCCGTGGTCGTGGAACGCGCTGCGCTGTCCCCGCTGCTGATCATCCTGGCCGCCGCCACCATGGCGGCCTTTCTGTTCGCGCCTGTCCGTCATGAATGCTGGCGCCTGCTGCGCCGCACCCGCTGGCTGATGGCGGTGCTGCTGCTCACCTATGCCTATGCCCTGCCGGGAACCCCGCTGTGGCCGTCGCTGGGATGGGCCGGGCCCGGCGTGGAAGGCCTGCAGCAGGGCGCGCTGCGTGTCGGGCGGCTGGTGCTGATGCTGGCTGGACTCGCTGTGCTGCTGGCTTATACCTCACGCGCCCGCCTGATTTACGGGCTGTACACGCTGGCCCGTCCCTTGACCTGGCTCGGCTTCGACCGTCGCGCGTTTGCGGTGCGCCTGGGGTTGACCCTGGACTATGTCGAACACGCACCCAAGCCGGCGCGCTGGCTGGATGCGCTGCGCGAGCCGCCGCCAGACGATGCGACGCCCGCCACCTACACCCTGCACACCGAACGCTGGCAAGGCTGCGACAGCGCCGTCATACTTGCGGGCTTGCTTGTGGTATTGATCGTCGTGCTGACATGAGAATCGTATTGGGGCTGGAATATTGCGGCGTCGGCTTCTGTGGCTGGCAGTCGCAGCTGCAAGGCTGCGGCGTGCAGGATGCGCTGGAAGCCGCGGTCTCGGTCATCGCCGGTGAAGAAATAGGCATCATCGCCGCCGGACGCACCGACACCGGTGTCCATGCGGCGTTGCAGGTGGTGCACTTCGATACCACGGTGAATCGCCCGCTGTCCGCCTGGGTACGCGGCGTCAACAGCCATCTGCCGGCGGGCGTGGCGGTGCTGTGGGCGCAGCTGGCTGGCGAGGATTTTCATGCGCGCTTTTCCGCCACCCATCGCGGCTATCGCTACGTGCTGCTGAACCACCCGGTGCGCCCGGCGATCAACCACGGGCTGATCGGCTGGTATCACCGTCCGCTCGATGCCGCCGCGATGAACCTGGCCGCGGCGCACCTGATCGGGCAGCACGATTTTTCCGCTTTCCGCGCCGCGGCATGCCAGGCCAAATCGCCGGTCAAGGAACTGCGGCTGGCGCACATCGAGCGGCGTGGCGATTATCTTTTTTGCGACTTCCGCGCCGACGGCTTCCTGCACCACATGGTTCGCAACCTCATGGGTTGCCTCATCCAGGTCGGCGCCGGCAGCCAGCCGCCCGAGTGGCTGCGCGAGATCCTGACCGGCCGCGACCGCACGCTTGCTGCACCCACCTTCGACGGCGCCGGGCTGTATCTCACCCACATCCGGTATCCTGAGCACTTTGGCTTGCCGGAAACCTCCGACCGATGGCTGTACGCGTAAAAATCTGCGGCATCACCCGACTGCAGGACCTGCATGCCGCTTGCGATGCCGGGGCGGACGCGCTGGGTTTCGTTTTTTATGAAAAAAGCCCGCGCCACGTGAGCATCGCGAGCGCTGCCGCGCTGCTGCGCGAACTGCCGCCGTTCGTGCAGGCGGTCGGCCTGTTCGTCAACGCCGAACCGGCGTTCATCGAGTCGGTTCTGCAGGCCGTTCCGCTCGACCTGCTGCAGTTTCACGGCGACGAGGCGCCGGCCGCTTGCGCGGGCTACGGTCGGCCCTATATCAAGGCAGTGCGCGTGAATCGGGAGACGGATTTGCTAAAATGCGCGGCTGACTTCGCTGGCGCGCGCGGCCTCCTGCTCGACGCCTATGTGCCCGGCGTTCCGGGCGGCACCGGCGAACGGTTCGACTGGCGCCTGATCCCGCCTGATCTGCCCAAACCGGTCATCCTGTCGGGCGGCCTGACGCCGGACAACGTCGCCGAGGCGGTGCAGCGCGTGCGCCCGTGGGCGGTGGATGTGTCCTCCGGCGTGGAAGTTTCGAAAGGCATCAAGGACGCGCACAAGATTGCGCAATTCATAGCGAAAGCGAAAGACGCATCATGAAGCTGACCGATCTCCCCGATTCCCGCGGCCACTTCGGCCCCTACGGCGGCATCTTCGTCGCCGAAACCCTGATGGCGGCGCTGGAAGAACTGCGCGTCGAGTATGACAAGGCGCGCAACGATCCCGCCTTCATCGCCGAATTCGAATACGAGCTGAAGCACTACGTCGGCCGCCCCAGCCCGGTCTACCATGCCAAACGATTGAGCGAGCAGTATGGCGGCGCGCAGATCTACCTCAAGCGCGAAGACCTCAACCACACCGGCGCGCACAAAATCAACAACACTATCGGCCAGGCGCTCTTGGCCCGGCGCATGGGCAAGAAGCGCGTTATCGCCGAGACCGGCGCCGGCCAGCACGGCGTCGCCTCGGCCACCGTCGCCGCGCGCTACGGCATGGAGTGCGTGGTCTACATGGGCGCCGAAGACGTCATCCGCCAGGCGCCCAACGTCTTCCGCATGAAGCTCTTGGGCGCCACCGTGGTGCCGGTGTCCTCCGGCTCCAGGACGCTGAAGGATGCGCTCAACGAAGCGATGCGCGACTGGGTCACCAACGTCGAGTCGACCTTCTACATCCTGGGCACCGCCGCCGGCCCGCACCCGTACCCCATGCTGGTGCGCGACTTCCAGTGCGTGATCGGCCGCGAATGCCTTATCCAGATGCCCGAGCTCACCGGCCGCCAGCCCGATGCCGTGATCGCCTGCGTCGGCGGCGGCTCCAATGCCATCGGCATCTTCCACCCCTACATCCCGCATGAAAACGTGCGCCTGATCGGCGTCGAAGCCGGCGGCTCGGGGGTGGACTCTGGCCGCCACGCCGCCCCGCTCACCGCCGGCAGCCCGGGCGTGCTGCACGGTTTCCGCAGCTATCTGATGCAGGACGAGAACGGCCAGATCATCGAAACCCATTCCATCTCCGCCGGCCTCGACTACCCCGGCGTCGGCCCTGAGCACAGCTACCTGAAGGACGCCGGCCGCGCCGAATACGTCGCCATCAACGACGACGAAGCCATGGCAGCCTTCCACGATCTGTGCCGCTTCGAAGGCATCATTCCCGCGCTCGAATCGAGCCACGCCGTCGCCCAGGCGAAGAAGCTCGCGCCGACCATGAAGCCGGACCAGATCATCCTGGTGAATCTCTCCGGTCGTGGCGACAAGGACATCGATACCGTGGCGAAGCTGTCGGGGATTGCGCTGTAGCCGGCCACCACCCTTGAACCGAATTTTTCAGAAGACCGAACCATGAGCCGCATCGGCCAGACCTTTATCGCGCTCAAGGCGCACAACAAGAAAGCCCTGATTATCTTCATCACCGCCGGCGATCCCGGGAAGGGGATGACGGTGCCGCTGATGCATGCGCTGGTGGAAGCCGGGGCCGACATTATCGAACTCGGGGTGCCGTTTTCCGACCCGATGGCCGACGGTCCGGTGATTCAGCGGGCGTCCGAACGGGCGCTGGCGAACAAGGTCGGGCTGCGTGACGTGCTGGCAATGACGGCGGAATTCCGCAAGACCGACACGACGACGCCCGTGGTGCTG
>DASTEA010000002.1:0-4579 GCA_035710075.1 Thiobacillus sp. | reverse complement strand
CAACAATATCGCCACCATGCTGGAACGCACCGGCAAGGATCTTGGCGCGACCCGGCGGGTTTACGAAAACGCCGAGCAGTTCGAATTTTGCAGCGCCACGGTTTCGCGCCGCATGATGGAAGCCGATCCGCACGCGATCGTGATGTGCCCCTACAGCGTGGCGGTATACACGGTCCCCGGCGACAAGACGGTTTACCTGGCCTACCGGAAACCGGCTGCAACGAAAAATCCTGCACTGAAACAGGCGTTGGCCGAGATGGAAAAGCTGCTCACCGAAATTATCAAGGACGCCATGTAAGCGCCGCTTGCGGGCCGGTCGGCTAGAATGCGCGGATGACCGCATTCGCCGCACCCCAGCCATGACCGCCTTCCTCGCCATTGGCCTGGGCGCGGCCATCGGCGCGTGGCTGCGCTGGGGACTGGGACTGTGGCTGAATCCCATGTTCCCCTCAATGCCGCTCGGCACGCTGGCCGCCAATCTGGTCGGCGGCTACTTTGTCGGCCTGGTTATCGCCTGGTTTGCCGAGCACCCCGGCGTGCCGCCGGAAGCGCGGCTGTTTCTCATCACCGGCCTGCTCGGCGGGCTGACCACGTTTTCCACGTTTTCCGCCGAAGTCGTCACTGCGCTGATGCGCGGCCTGTGGCTGACCGGCGGCCTGATTGCGTTTTCCCACATGCTGGGTTCCTTTCTTGCCACCGGCTTGGGGTTTTATTCGATGAGGCTTTTCAAATGAACGCGGTCTGCCTGCAGGTGTTTGTGTCCGAAGCCAGTCGCCACCACGGCAAGCTGACTTACGAATGGCTGCTCGACACGGCGCAGAGACTCGGCATTGGCGGCGGCTCGGCGTTCCGCGCGCTGGCCGGGTATGGCCGCCACGGCCGGCATGACGCCGGTTTCTTCGAACTCGCTGGCGAGTTGCCGGTGGTGGTGGAGTTTTTCGTCGAGGCGGCGATGGCCGACCAGTTGCTCAAGACCATCGCCGAGGCCGGATTGACCCTGTTCTACGCCAAACTGCCGGCCGAAACCGGCGTCACGCTTTAGTCAACGTGCTCGACCAGCTGGTTCTGTTTATTGCCTCGCTGGCGGCCAATTTCTTTTCGGCGCTGTCGGGCGGCGGGGCAGGGCTGATCCAGTTTCCCATGCTGATTTTTTTGGGGCTGCCGTTCGGCGTGGCGCTCGCCACGCACAAGGTCGCCAGCGTGGCGCTCGGGCTGGGCGCCACGCTGCGTCACCTGAAGGAATCGCATCTCGAACGCCGCTTCTCGCTGATCATCCTGGGCGCGGGGCTGCCTGGCGTGGTGCTGGGCGCGGTCACGATCCTGCAGATTCCCGAGCGCATCGCCACCTTGTCGCTGGGTTTTCTGACGCTGGGCGTGGGGCTGTATTCGGTGTTCAAGCCCCGGCTTGGCATGGAGCACACGCCAAAAAACCGGCAGGGCGCGGCGCTGATCGGCGGCATGGCCGGGCTGTTTGTCGTCGGCTTTCTCAATGGCTCCATCACCAGCGGCACCGGCCTGTTTCTCACCCTCTGGCTGATCCGCTACTTCGGCCTCGACTACACGCGCGCCGTGGCCTACACGCTGATTTTGTGCGGGCTGATTTGGAACGGCACCGGTGCGCTGATCCTGGGCGTGATCGGCACGGTGGCATGGGACTGGATGCCGGCGCTGCTGGCCGGCTCGATCATCGGCGGCTACCTGGGCAGCCACCTGGCGATCAGGAAAGGCAACCTGTGGATCAAGCGGGCGTTTGAAATCGTGACCATCCTGATCGGCCTCAAGCTGATTCTTGGCTAAGGTTCAGTTTCCGCCTTCCTGCTCCAGCCGCAGATACTGGTTGTAGGCATTGACCCGGTTGGCTTCGTCGAATGCCGGCAGGGACCGGTATTTCGACCAGTCGACGGCTTCGTACGCCTCCTCGAAAGGCACCAGGTCGCGCGCGGCCTTGGCCATCTGTTCGCGCAGGAACTTCAGGTAATCGCGGGTGAACTCCAGATCGGCGCGCGGGGTGAGCGAGGGTTCACCGTGGCCGGGCACCAGCACCCGAGGGTCGAGCGCGAGCAGCTTGTCGAGCGCGGCGATCCAGGCGCGGCTGTCGGCGTCGCCGACAAACGGCACGCGGCCGCGGAACACGACATCCCCTGCGTAAAGCACGCCGTCTTCCCTCACCAGCATCGCCAGATCCTCGCTGGAGTGGGCCGGGCCGACATGGCGCAGCGCAAAGTGGAGGCCGCCCATTTCAAAATCGGTGTCGCCGTCCAGGAAGCGGTCGGCCTCCAGCAACTGCGTGTCCTCGTCGACCCAGGGGAAAAGGGCTTCCTTGCGCTGGGCCAGGCGCAGCGCGGCTTCTTCCGTGCGGGTGGCGCCCTCGGCCAGTCGGTGCGCCCAGATTTCCGCACCCAGCGCCTTGAATACCTGCAGGCCGTAGAAATGGTCGGCGTGGTAATGGCTGACGATGACGCGCTTGATCGGTTGCCGGGTGATATTGCCAATCAGGCTGACCAGCTTTTCGGCCAGCGGCGGCGAGGCCAGCGCATCGAATACCACCACGCCGTCGCGCGTGACGACAAAACCGGAATTCGACATGAAGCCCTGGTTTTCGCTGGCCGCCGCGCCAGGCAGGCCTTGCACGAAATAGCTGTGCGGGCCCAACTGCACGGCTTGCATCGGCACGGTCGCTTCGTTCATTCGCGGAGACTGGACCGCATGGGCCGCGGGCAGCAGGGTCAGCAATAACAGGGTGAGCAGCAGGCGAGCGGTCATGGCAGGCTCCCGGTAATGGCCTGCATTATAGGCATGCCAGCTTGCCGGTCGGCGGGGGGCGTCGAGCCCGGCATCAAACAGCGCGCCCGCCTGTGGTATCTTCGGCTGAAGAAAAAGGGGGTTATTTCGTGCTCAAGAAACAGTGGCCGGCGTTTGTGCTGGCGTTCGTGATGCCGCTGCTGGCGGTGTTCTGGTGGTGGGGCGGATTCAATTCGGTCAGCGTGACCGAAACCGAGGCGGGGCCTTATCGCTATGCATATCTGGATTACGATGGCCCGATCAGCAACCTGCGAAAATCGCACCGCACGGCGCTGGATAAGTTCACTGCGGCCAAGGTGGCGGCGGGCGACACGATCAGCGTGATTCTCACCGACCCGCGCGCTGCCAACGGCAAGGTGAGCGCGCAACTGGGCTACACCCTGGCCGATGGCGCCCCGATCCCCGAGGGCCTGAAGGAAGGCCGCGTCGAACGGCGTCCGGTGTATGCCGCAAAGGTGCAGGCAGCGGTGCTGCTGGCACCGTCCAAGGCCTACCAGGCGCTGTCCGATACGCTGGAATCGCGCGGGCTCGCCATCGTCATGCCGACAGTCGAGCTGTATCGACCGGCAGGCCAGGCAAACCGCATCGGCACCTTTACTCTGGAAATGAACCGCTGATGGCTTTTTTCTCCGTTCTTGCCGCCGTTGCCCTCGAACATCTGCGTCCACTGCGGCAGCCATTGTCGTACTACCAGCATTACAGCCGGTTCACCCGGTGGCTTGAGCGTCGCTTCAATGCCGGCGAATTCAGCCACGGTGCGATTGCCTGGGCACTGGCGGCGCTGCCGTTATTGGCGGGCGTGTGGCTGATTTTTTCCCTGCTCGACGGCATCAGCCCCGTCCTTGGCTGGATGTGGAATGTGGCCGTACTGTATTTCACCATGGGGTTCAAATACTTCAGCGACACCGCCGAGCAGATCGCGCGTCTGCTGCGCGCCGGCGATCTCGAAGGCGCGCGTGCGCGCCTCGACGCCTGGCGCGGCGGCGACTCCAGTCAGTTCAGCGCCGACGACCTGGCCCGGGTCACCATCGAGCAGGTGATGGCCGCAAGCCATCGCCAGATGTTCGGCGTGTTGCTCTGGTTTGTGCTGCTGTCGTCGCTGGGGCCGATTGGCGCAGTGTTGTTTCGCAGCGCCTCGATTCTGGCGCGGCGTTGGGCCAACACCAACGGCCTGTTCGGCGGGTTTGCCCAGCGCGCGTTTCACGCCATCAACTGGCTTCCCGCGCGGCTGACCGCGTTGACCTACGCCATCGCCGGCAACTTCGAGGACGCCACCTATTGCTGGCGGACCCAGGCGCCAGCCTGGCTGGAGCCGGAAGAAGGCGTGGTGCTCGCCGCCGGCGCCGGTGCCATGGGAATCCGGCTGGGGCAGAGCGTCAGCGTGGGCGGGGAAACCGTATGGCGGCCCGAACTCGGAACCGGGCAGGCACCCGACGCCGATTGCATCGACAGCGCCGTCAGCATGATCTGGCGCGGTCTGGCGATCTGGCTGGTGGCGGGTCTCTTGGTCGTCATCGCCGGTTGGGTCGGCTAACCCGCGTTCATGCTCAATGCGCTGTGGATCGGCTTCTTTCTGGTCGCCTTTCTGATTGCGCTGGTCAAACTGGTTGTCTTCGGCGATGCCGACATTTTTGCCGCGCTGGTGAAAGCGCTGTTCGTCAGCAGCAAGACCGCATTTGAAATCGCCCTCGGTTTGACCGGCGTGATGGCGTTGTGGCTAGGGGTGATGAAAATCGGCGAGCGCGCCGGCATGCTCGAGTTGCTGACGCGCGGCCTC
>DASTEA010000001.1:0-4153 GCA_035710075.1 Thiobacillus sp. | reverse complement strand
GCAGCCATTCGATTTCCTGCAGCGTGGCGAGCAGGGTGTCCGCCAGGTCGAGCTTGAGCTTGTCGAGTTCGGCGGCGCTGCGTTCTTTCTGCGCCCGTTCGCGTGCCGTCATGGCATCGACGCGGCCGCCCTGATAGAGGGGAATGTTGAACACAAGGCCGGCGCTGAGCTCGTCGCGCGTGGTCGATTCGCGGCTATAGCCGCCGCCGATCACTTCGACATCCAGCGCCGGATTGCGCTCGGCGCGAATCGACGCCACGCGCGCATCCGCCGCCGCCAGCTGCGCCTGCAGCGCCAGCACGCGCGGGTTCTTTTGCATCACCCAGGCCAGCAGGGGCTCGTATTCGGGCACCGGCCGGGAATTATCCTTGAGGGCGGGCTCGGCCAGTTCGGTGGGCAGCTTGCCGGGGCGATACATGGCATGGGCCAGTTTCTGCCGCGCACTGCGCACCCGCTGCAGGCTGGCGTTGCGGCGCTCGCGGATGTCCTGATAATCGGCGTCCAGCTTCAGCAGTTCGGGCTGGCTGATCTGGCCCACCTCGAAGCGGTCCCTCGCGTTGTCCCAGGATACATAGGCCACTGCCATGAATTCGTTGTCGGCGGCATACTGCATGTCGGCCAGCAGCACGTCGAAGTAGCGCGCCATGATGTCGATGCGGCGCAGGTTCTCGACATCAAACAGTGCTGCCTGGCGGGCAGCGATCTCCTGATCCGCCGCAGCGATCGCCTGGCTGCTGCGGCCGAAATCGAGCAGCGGCTTGCGCGCAACGATGCGGCCGACATGGTCGGGTTCCCAGTCGCCGTCCGGACGCCGACCGCTGCGCAGGGCGCCATCCAGAAACAGGCTGAAGTCCTTCTGGCTCGCCGCCTGATCGCGCTCGGCGCGCGACAGCGCCAGTTCGCTCTCCGCCACGCGGCGGTCGGGATGGGCCGCGCTCACCGCCGCCAGCGCCTCGTCCAGCGTCAGCCGCTCGGCCAGCGCCGGCGCGGCCAGCGCACACGCCAGCAGGGCGCCACATGCGGCGGCGCGCCTCATTTGCCTTGCTTGTACTTGGTGAAGGGCTGGGCTGCGTAGGCGCCCTCGGCAACATACTGGCCGAGCAGCAGGAACTCTGCCTTGTCCTTGGTCGGGCCGGTATGGCGCGCGACCAGTTTGCCGTCGAGGTCGAAGAACACGAGCGTCGGCGTGGCGCGCACCCGGTGGGCGAAGGCGAAGGCCTTTTCGCTGGTGTCCTTGCCCTGGAAATCGGTCATTTCGGTGTCGCCGTTGACGTCGATCGAATACAGCAGAAACTGTGCGCGGAAGGCATCCTGCACGTCGGCCTGGTTGAGGATGGTGGTCTTCATGCGCTCGCAGAACGGGCAGTCGTCCATTTCAAAGAAAAGAAAGATGCCCTTCTTGCCCTGCTTTTTGGCTTCCTGCAGATCGGCCTTAAAGTCGCCGAATTTGGGCTGGAAGAAATGGTTGACCGGATCGCGCGTTTCCGCCCAGGCGGGCCCAGAGACAAGCAGAAAGAAGGCGATAAGCAGTTGGCGCATGGTGTCTCCTCGGTTTTGCAGACTGGTTTATTTTTTTGGGCGGGCCGGCTTGCTGCCAATGTAGCTTTCCACCGCCGCGCGGGTAATCAGGCCCACTTGCTGCGCGACCATTTTACCCTCTGGGTTATACAGGTAGGTAGTCGGCAAGCCCTGCACGGGCCCGATCTGGCGCACGATCTGGGGGGTGCCCAGCACGATCGGGTATTCGACCAGCAGGCCCTCGGCAAAATCGGTCACCTGTTTGGCGTTGCGGTAATCCATGGCGACGCCGATGACCACGAGATTGTTTTTCTTGTTCTCGTGCAGCGCGATCAGGTCGGGAATTTCCTCCAGGCACGGCGGGCACCAGGTTGCCCAGTAATTCACCAGCACCCATTTCCCCTTGTAGCCTGACAGCGTGTGGCTCTTGCCGTCGGTATCGGTCACCTTGAAATCCGCTGCCTGCGCCCACGAAGCCATCAAGGCCAGCAGCAGCCCGGCCAGCCACATCGGATAAAATTGCCTTCTTTGTAACGTCTGCATTGGTTTTACCATCATGAATGAATTCCGCACCGAGAAAGACTCGCTCGGCGAGGTCCAGGTTCCCCGGGACGCATGGTATGGCGCGCAAACCGCCCGCGCCGTCGCCAATTTTCCCATTTCCGGACGGCGCCCGGATAAGGATTTCGTACTAGCCCACGTGCGGATCAAGCTCGCCGCCGCGCATGCCAACTGCCAGCCCGGCTGGCTCTCCGGAGAAAAGCGCGACGCCATCGTCACCGCCTGCAAGAAAATTCTCGCAGGCGAGCATGGCGACCAATTCGTGGTCGACCGTTTTCAGGCCGGCGCCGGCACCAGCCACAACATGAACAGCAACGAGGTCATCGCCAATCTCGCCAGCGTCGCGCTGGGCGGTGAAAAGGGCACCTACAAACCGGTCAACCCCAATGACGACGTCAACATGGGGCAGTCGACCAACGACACGATTCCGACTGCGATCCGCCTCGCCGTGCTGGCCAAGCTGCCGCGCCTGACCGCGGCGGTGCATGCCATGGCTGCGGAATTTTCCCGCCTGGCCGAGCGCGAGAAGGACACGGTGAAATCCGGCCGAACCCACCTGCAGGATGCGGTGCCGACCACGCTGGGCCAGGAATTCGCCGGCTACGCGTGGACGCTTGCTCGTTGCGCCGCGGCGCTCGACGCGGTGCGCCCGGCGCTGTGCGAAATCGGCCTGGGCGGTTCCGCCGCCGGAACCGGGCTCAACACCTCGCCCGACTACGCGGCGCGCGCCGCCGCCGAACTGGCCACGCTCACCAATGAGCCGATCCGCGTCGGCCAGCTGGTCGCGCAGATGCAGTCGATGAACGATCTGGCACGGCTGTCGGGCGAAATCCGCAACCTCGCGCTGGAGCTCACCCGCATCTCCAACGACCTGCGCCTGCTCGCCAGTGGTCCACGCACCGGCCTCGGCGAAATCCAGCTGCCGCCGGTACAGCCGGGTTCATCCATCATGCCCGGCAAGGTCAACCCGGTGATGTTCGAGATGCTGAACCAGGTGTGCTTCCAGGTTCTGGGGCAGGACGCCGCCGTCTCCTACATGGTGCAGGCCGGGCAGATGGAACTCAACGTGATGATGCCCGCCTTGGGCAGCGCGCTGTTCGACGCCATGGACTGGCTGACCAACGCGATGAACGCGGCCACCGAAAAGAACCTCAAGGGCATCGTCGTCAACCGCGAACGCTGCGCCTTTTTCATCCACCAGAGCGTGGCGCTCGCCACCCTGCTCAACACCCAGATCGGCTACAACCAGGCGGCCGAGGTCGCCAAGGAATCGGAAAAATCCGGCCGCCCGGTGCGCGACATCGTCGCCGAACGCGGGCTGATGAGCGCCGCCGACTTCGACGCGCTGGTGCTCGCCGCCGCGCACGGCGTCGGCAGCGGCGGCGGTGCCGGCTAAGCCCGTACTAATGGGATAATCCCGCCTTTTCCCCCGAACCCCCTACCCGATGGCGATCCAGTGGTTCCCCGGTCACATGACCACCGCGCGCAAGAAGGCCGCGGAGACGATGGCGCAGATCGACGTGGTGGTCGAGGTGCTCGACGCCCGGGTTCCGGAAGCCGGCAGCAACCCGATGATCCACGAGCTGCGCCTGCATCGCCAGCGCTCGTGTCTCAAGCTGCTGAACAAGGCCGACCTCGCCGACCCGGAAGCCACCCGCGCCTGGCTGGATTATTTCAACAAGCAGCCCGGCGTGCTGGCGGTGGCGATTTCCGCCAAGAAGCCGGGCGACGTGGCGAAACTGCCGGCACTGGCGCAGAAGCTGGCGCCGCACCGCGACGATACCTTCAAGCCGCTGCGGCTGATGATCATGGGCATCCCCAACGTCGGCAAATCCACCCTGCTGAACGCGCTGGTCAAGCGCCGGGTGGCGGCGGTGGGCGACGAGCCGGCAGTGACCAAGTCGCAGCAGCGCATCAATCTGTCACCGCGACTGACGCTGGTCGACACGCCGGGAATGACCTGGCCGAAAATCGAGCACGACTCCGACGGCTTCATGCTGGCGGCCAGCCATGCGATCGGCCGCAACGCGGTGATCGACGAGGAAGTGGCAGTGTTTCTGGCGGGCATCCTGCT